>NZ_JANGEX010000006.1:0-188433 GCF_033792225.1 Microbacterium sp. LRZ72 | reverse complement strand
GCCGACGTCCGCGAATACGGCACCCTCCCCACCGGCGACCTCGCCGGCGGGAACTTCCTCCGCCCCGCCCTGGTCATCAACCCGGCCAGCGACCTGCGCATCGTCACCCAGGAACAGTTCGGACCCGTGATCCCCATCATCGCGTTCGACACCGAAGACGAAGCCATCCACCTCGCCAACGACACCTGGGGCGGACTCTGCGGATCGGTCTGGACCGGCGACCACGACACCGCCACCCGCATCGGAAAACAACTCGAATGCGGCTACGTCTGGATCAACGACCACGGCGCGACCCGCCTGGACCTGCGCGCACCCTTCGGCGGAATGAAACAATCCGGCTACGGACGCGAACAAGGCATCCACGGCATCCGCGCCTTCCAAGACACCCACTCCCTCGCCACCATCGACACCGACGCACTCAACAACATGGCCCACTGACCGGCCGACGCAAGAAGGCCCGGGCCCCTCGCGGTCCGGGCCTTCTTGCATGCCGGGACGAAGTACGGTCGAGGGTGGGGTCGTGGCGACCCCGGAATCAGGACAGTCCCATGAGCACTCACACCTCGTCCCCGCCCGCCCGGCGACGCGGCCGTCGTACGCAGCCCGAGGGCCCTCGGGCCTCGTTCGGGCAGCTGCTGCCCTTCCTGTTCGAGCACAAGAAGGTGCTCGTGGTCGTCGCCGTGCTGAGCGTGCTCGGTGCCGTGGCCACCCTCGTGCAGCCGCTGCTCGTCGGAGAGGTCATCTCGCGGGTACAGCGCGAGCTGTCGCTCGGCGCGCTCGTCTGGCTGCTCGTGGGCTTCGTCGTGGTCTCGTCCGTCATCTCCGGCTATCAGCACTATCTGTTGCAGCGCACGGGCACGGCCGTCGTGTATTCGAGCCGCCGTAAGCTCATCTCGCGCATCCTGCACCTCCCTATCCGCGAATTCGACGCCCGCCGCACCGGTGACCTCGTCTCGCGGGTGGGCACGGACACCACCCTGCTCTACGCCGTGCTCACCCAGGGCCTGGCGGATGCGGTGGGCAACGCGCTCATCCTCGTGGGAGCCATCATCGCGATGCTCGTCATCGACCCGCTGCTGCTCGGCCTGATCGCCCTCGTCATCGGCACGTCCGTGGTGGTGGTCGTGCTGCTGAGCGGGCGCATCCGCACCGCCTCGACCGAGCAGCAGGAGCGTGTCGGGGAGATCGCCTCCGGCGTCGAGCGGGCGGTCGGGTCGATCCGCACGATCCGAGCCGCCGGGGCGACCGAGCGCGAAGTGGGCGCGATCTCGACCATGGCCACGAGCGCGTACCACGTCGGGGTGCGCATTGCGAAGGTCTCGGCGCTGGTCGTGCCGATCGCCGGCGTGGCCCTGCAGCTGTCGTTGCTCGCCGTCCTCGGCGTCGGCGGCTATCGGGTCGCCGCCGGCGCGATCTCGATCGCCGAACTCGTGACCTTCGTCATGTTCCTCTTCCTGCTGATCGCCCCGCTCGCGACCACGTTCGGCGCCATCACCAGCGTCAGCCAGGCGCTCGGGGCGCTCGGCCGCATCCAGGAGATCCTCGACCTGCCCCGCGAGGATGCCGACGACGCCGAGACCGATCGGAGTGCGGCGCACACCGCCGCGTCCACCGCCGGAACGTCAGCCGCCATCGCCTTCCGCGATGTGCGCTTTCGCTATCCCGACGCGGTCGTCGCCGCGCGCGAGCGCGCCGCGGCAGAGGCGCGCGCGGTGCTCGAGCAGGCGCACGTCGAGACCGTCTCCGCCGAGCCCGACGTGGAGGTGGCCCTCCCCCGCGAAGACACGGTCGCCGCGCGCCGCGACGTGCTGCGCGGCGTGAGCTTCGATGTCCCCCGCGGCGCGCGCGTCGCACTCGTCGGCCCGAGCGGCGCCGGCAAGAGCACCATCCTCGCGCTCATCGAGCGGTTCTACGACCCGACGGAGGGCGCCGTGCTGGTCGACGGCACCGACATCCGCGAGATGCCCCGCCTGGCCCTGCGGGCCCGTTTCGGGTACGTCGAGCAGGATGCGCCCACCCTCGCCGGCACGATCGCCGACAACCTGCGCCTGGGCTCGCCGCACGCGACGGATGCGGCCTGCGAGAGCGTGCTGCGCGAGGTGAACCTCGGTGAGGTGCTCGAGCGCAGCCCGCTCGGCATCGACGCTCCCGTCGGCGAGGACGGCGTGATGCTCTCCGGAGGCGAACGCCAGCGACTCGCCATCGCGCGCGCCCTGCTCGCGGCTCCCCCGATCCTGCTGCTCGACGAGTCGACGTCGTCGCTGGACGGCACGAACGAACGGCGGATGCGGGACGCCATCGACGCCGTCGCGCACGGCCGCACGCTGCTGGTCATCGCGCACCGCCTGTCGACGGTGATCGACAGCGACCTCATCATCGTGCTCGACCACGGCCGGGTGATCGGTCAGGGCACGCACGCACAGCTGCTCGACACGACGCCGCTGTACCGCGAACTCGCTCGCCACCAGCTGTTGGCGTGACGGCCCGGCGCCTCGTCCCGTCATGCGCGGACGCCGCGCGGCGCTCCGCATCTGCGAGACGCCATCGTTCGCGCGAGACATACCGCGATGCGGGGCGTCTCGAGCGAACGATGGTGTTTCGAACGGCAACCGGCCCGTTCAGCTGCTGGAGCGCGCCGCCTCCGCGAGCCGGTAGCGCAACGCGGCCAGCTCCGCCTGCAGCGGGGCCGGCACGCGTCCGTCGAAGGTCGCGTAGAACTGCTCCGTCAGATCCGCCTCGACCTTCCAGGTCTCGGGGTCGACGGCGAAGATCTCCTCGAGGTCGTCCTGTGCGACGTCGACGCCGTCCAGATTGAGCTCGGAGATCTCGGGGACACGGCCGATGGGCGTGTCGACGGCCCCGACGGTGCCGCGCAGCCGCCGCGCGATCCACTCGATGACGCGCACGTTGTCACCGAACCCGGGCCACAGGAAGCGCCCGTCGTCACCGCGACGGAACCAGTTGACCTGGAAGATGCGCGGCGCGCGGTCGAAACGCAGCTTCTGCCCCACGCTGAGCCAGTGACCGAAGTAGTCCGCCATGTTGTAGCCGCAGAAGGGCAGCATCGCGAACGGGTCGCGCCGCAGCTCGCCGACGGTGCCCTCGGCGGCGGCGGTGCGCTCGGATGAGATGTTCGAACCCATGAACACGCCGTGCGTCCAGTCCGTGGCCTCCACGACCAGCGGCACGTTGGTCGCGCGCCGACCGCCGAAGAGGATCGCGTCGAGCGGCACACCCTCGGGGGCGTCCCAATCGGGCGCGATCTGGGGGCACTGCCCGGCGCTCACGGTGAACCGGGAGTTCGGGTGCGCGGCCGGGCGGTCCATGTCGGGCGTCCAGGGGTTGCCCTGCCAGTCGGTGAGATGGGCCGGGGCGTCGTCCGTCAGGCCCTCCCACCAGACGTCGCCGTCGGGGCGCAGTGCCACGTTGGTGAAGATCGTGTTGCCCCAGAGGGTCTCGACCGCCGTGACGTTCGTCGACTCGCCGGTGCCTGGGGCGACGCCGAAGAATCCCGCTTCCGGGTTGATTGCCCAGAGCCGTCCGTCCTCGCCCGGACGCAGCCATGCGATGTCGTCGCCGAGCGTCTCGACCCGCCAGCCGGGGATGGTCGGACGGAGCATTGCGAGGTTGGTCTTGCCGCACGCCGAGGGGAACGCCGCCGCGATGTGGTACCGGTTGCCCTCGGGATCGATCACCCGGATGAGCAGCATGTGCTCGGCGAGCCACCCCTCGTCACGGCCGATGACCGAGGCGATCCGCAGCGCGAAGCACTTCTTGGCGAGGATGGCGTTGCCGCCGTAGCCGGAGCCGTAGGACCAGACCTCGAGCGTGTCGGGGAAGTGGACGATGTACTTCTCGTCGTTGCACGGCCAGGCGACATCCTCCTGCCCGGGCTCGAGCGGCGCGCCGACGGAATGCACCGTCTTGACCCAGGGCTCGCCTTCCGCGATCTTGCGGGTGACGTCGGCTCCGACGCGGGTCATGATGCCGATCGAGGCGACGGCGTACGGGCTGTCGGTGATCTGCACTCCGATGTGCGAGAGCGGTCCACCGACGGCGCCCATCGAGAAAGGCACGACGTACATCGTGCGACCGCGCATGCTGCCGGCGAAGATCTCGGTCATCGTGTCGCGCATCTCGGCCGGATCGGCCCAGTTGTTGGTGGGACCGGCGTCCTCCTGCCGCTCCGAGGCGATGAACGTGCGGCCCTCGGTGCGCGCGACATCGCCCGGGTGCGACCGGGCGAGGTAGGAGCCAGGACGCCACTCGGGGTTCAGCTTGATCAGCGTGCCGTCGTCGACCATCTGCCGCAGCAGCGCGTCGTTCTCCGCGGCGGAACCGTCGACCCAGTGGATGCGGTCGGGCTGCGTCAGCGTGGCGATCGCGTCGACCCACGCGTGCAGATCGGAGAGGCCGGGTTCGGGGGCGGGAGCCTGCCCGAACTCCGTCACGCGACGGTGAGCGGGGCCGGTGCGGCTGCGGAAGGTCTCTGCGAGGGCCATGGTGTCGCTCCGTTTCTCGAGTGGTTCTATTCCACACGATCGATCCGGATCCTTTCCCGACTTTCAAGGATTAAGAATCGTCATTCTTGCAATATGATCAAGGAATGGTCTCGAGCATCGAACTCACCACGCTGGGGCATCGCATCCGCCACCACCGCACGCAGGCGGGACTCACCCTCGACGAGCTGGGGACGCGCTGCGGTGTCGCAGGCAGCCAGCTGAGTCTGATCGAGAACGGAAAACGAGAGCCGAAGCTCTCACTCCTGCAGGCGATCGCCGATGCGACCGTCACCGAGGTCGGCGACCTGATCTCGGGCGAGCCGCCCAATCGGCGCGCCGCCCTCGAGATCGAACTCGACCGCGCGCAGGCGAGCCCGGTGTTCCGTCAGCTCGGCATCTCACCTGTCCGCGTGACCAAGGGCATGTCCGACGAGACCCTCGAGTCGATCCTCGGCCTGCACCGCGAGTTGCAGCGTCGCGAACGCGAGGCGATCGCCACGCCCGAGGAGGCCCGCCGGGCGAACACCGAGCTGCGCCTGCGGATGCGCGCGATCGACAACTACCTGCCCGAGATCGAACAGATCGCCGAGAAGCAGCTGCGACAGGCCGGACACACCTCGGGAGCCCTGACGCACCGCACGGTCAGCATCATGGCGGAGCGGCTGGGACTGGAGCTGATCTACGCGAACGATCTGCCCTCTTCGACCCGGTCGATCACCGACCTGGAGCACGGGCGCGTCTATCTGCCCCCGGCATCCATCCCCGGGGGGCACGGTCTGCGGTCGATGGCGTTGCAGGCGATGGCCCACCGCCTGCTCGGCCATACGCGACCGACCGACTACGCGAACTTCTTGCAGCAGCGGCTCGAGATCAACTACTTCGCGGCGTGCTGTCTGATGCCCGAGGGCAATGCGGTGGCGTTCCTGAAGCAGGCGAAGAAGGACCGCAACCTGGCGGTCGAGGACTTTCGCGATGCCTTCGGCGTGACGCACGAGGCCGCGGGCATGCGCATGTCGAACCTGATGACGCAGCACCTGGGGATCAAGCTGCACTTCTTGCGGGCCGACCACAATGGCACGCTCCAGCGCGTATACGAGAACGACGGCCTGCCTCTGCCGATGGACGTCACGGGCTCGGTGGAAGGCCAGGTGGCGTGTCGCCGGTTCGCCGCACGCAGCGCCTTCGCTCAGCAGAACCGCACGACGGAGCACTACCAGTACACCGACACCCCGGGGGGGACGTTCTGGTGCTCGACCCAGACGGGCACGACCACGGACGGGGAGTTCTCGATCACCGTGGGCGTTCCCTTCGACGACGCCCGATGGTTCCGCGGGCGAGAGACGACGGTGCGTGCCACCTCGGCGTGCCCCGACGAATCGTGCTGCCGCCGGCCCTCCCGCGACCTCATCGAGCGTTGGGAGGGTAAGGCGTGGCCCTCGGCCCGCGTGCACACGCAGATGTTCTCACCGCTGCCGCGCGGGGCCTTTCCCGGTGTCGACGACTCCGAGGTGTACGCCTTTCTGCAGCGTCACGCCGAGGGCTGAGCCGGAGCGTGCGTGTGCCGCAGCCACGCGGCGACGTAGAGCGCAAGCCCGCCGACCAGTCCGACGAACACCCACAGCACGATGAGGTAGTCGATCCACGACCCGATGGGCGGCGCGTCGGGCAGGAACGTGCGCAGGGGAATCGTCGCGAAGAGCATGGCGGCGATCCAGCCGAGAAAGTCGGGCTCGACGCGGCGGCGTCCGATGAACACCGTGACGGCGACGATCAGCACCAAAACGGGCATGACGATCATCAGGCCGAGCAGCACGATGCCGAATGCGACGGTCGATCCGGAGCGGTCCGCGCTGAACACGACGGCGCGAAGCTCCTCGTCGTCGGCCTGAGGTTGGACGACGTCCGCGTCCTCTCCCTCGGACTCGAGAACGCCGCCCTCGCCCATCAGACCCTCCTGGGCCGCGATATTCCAGCCCGCCACCTTGCCTTCGGCATACACCTGCGTCGGCAGCAGCTCGGGCTCGCCGTCGACCATGCGGTAGGCCAGCGGAGCGATCAGGCCCTGGTGGGTGTCGAACGGCCACGCCTCGACCGACCCCTCTGTGATCACCTCGACGCTCGTGCGACCCGAGAAGCGATCCGGGCTGTACTCGATCGTGCGCTCGCCGTCCACCCCGAACAGCACGACCGTGAGTGTCTCGTCGGGCGCGAGCCCATCGCCCGCTGCGCCCGCGTTCGCGAGTTCGACCGACACCGTGATGCGGTCCGCGACAGCATCCACCGCGGTCGGCTCGACGACGAGCAGCACGGCGTCGGGATCGGCGATGAAATCCTCGGTGGTCTCGACCTGCCCGCTCTGGGCGTACAGGACGATGACCGCCGCGTAGACGAGCGCGAACAGCGCCGCCACGAGGACCGCCACCCGCACGCTCCGTCGCCGCCACAGGGGGACGGGTGGGGGCGCGGTCACAGGGGCAAGTCTTGCAGATGCCCTGGCGAGACCTGCCGGGGACGCACCCTCAGGAGATCTCTGCCCCCGCGTGACCCAGCTCGGCGAGGGCGCGTTCACTCGTCTCGGGCGTCACTCCCGCGATCAAGTGCGTGAGCACCCGCACGTGCCGTCCGTGCTCGATCGCATCGAGCACGGAGGCACGCACGCAATGATCGGTGGCGATGCCCACGACGTCGACGTCGATGACGCCGTGGGTCTCGAGCAGCTCGCCCACTGTGCGCCCTTCTTCGGTCGCGCCCTCGTAGAGCGAGTAAGCGGGCACGCCCTGGCCCTTCTTGACGTGGTGCGTCACCGCCGACGTGTCGAGGCCCGGGTCGTACTCGGCACCCTCGCTCCCCGCGACGCAGTGCACCGGCCACGTGTCGACGAAGTCCGGCTCGCCGGCGAAGTGGCCGCCGTTGTCGTTGTCGCCGTCGTGCCAGTCGCGCGACGCGATGATGATCTCGTACTCGTCGGCGTGGTCCTTCAGATGGGCGGTGATGCCCTCGGCGACGGCGTCGCCGCCGTCCACACCGAGGGCACCGCCCTCCGTGAAGTCGTTCTGCACGTCGACGATGAACAGTGCGGCGCTCATGTCTCGAGCGTACGCGCGGTGCGGTGCGCATCTCTAGAGCGGGTCGCGTCCGTCCCCGGCGCCGCAACCGCCACTACGCCGGCGAGCCGCTCATGACTCGCTCGAAGAATGTCGCGAGTTCGGCGGTGGACGCCAGTGGCAGGACCGTTGCGACGTATTGGTCGGGGCGAACGACGACCACGACGCCCGCGTCGGTCAGCTCGCGCTCCACGAAGATGTCGGCATCGCTCCACGCGCTCGGTCGCGCGGCGTACACCTTCTCCCAGTCCGTCAGCCCGAGGGCCCCGGTCTTCGGCACGAAGACCTCGGGAACACGGTTGATGTCGACGTCCTCGAAGGGCTTCGGGTAGATCACCTTCACGTCGAAGACGGCGTCGAGGTCGGCGCCCGCGGGCGTGTGCCGCGCGATCGGCGCGTTCGGCGATCCCATCCACGCCGCCCACGCATCGAGTGCGGGCGAGGCATCGGGTGCGTCGGCGAAGGCGTAGACCCGCCAGCGCCCATCGGCGCGGGCGTGGTGTCCCAGGTGCACGACGTTGCCGTCGCAGACGCGGACGACCTCGACGGACGTGAAGCGCTTGCCGACGGGGAAGCCGGGGGCGAGGTGCTGGTGCGTGGCGTCGCCGATCACCGTCGACGGACCGTACTGCGTCATGAAGCCGGACGGGAACTCGGCGGTCGCCAGATAGTACGTGGCGAGGTCCTGCGGGTCCGAGATCTCGCCCGGCTTGCGTGCCATCAGCGACGACCATTCGCGGTCGAAGTCGATCAGCTGCTGGGCGACGGGCTGCCGCTCGGACGAGTAGGTGTGCAGAAGTGAGTCGGGACTGAGCCCCGTGAGGACGTGCCCGAGCTTCCAGCCCAGGTTGAAACCGTCCTGCATCGACACGTTCATTCCCTGGCCGGCCTTCGCGCTGTGGGTGTGGCACGCGTCGCCGGTGAGGAAGACCCGCGGCGAGCGCTCATCGCCTTCCGGCACGTCGTCGAACTTGTCGGTGACGCGATGACCGACCTCGTAGACGCTGTGCCACGCGACCTGCTTCACATCGATCGAGTAGGGATGCAGGATGGCGTTGGCCTGGCGGATGATCTCCTCGATCGGCGTCTGCCGCACACGGTGGTCATCGTCGGCCGCGACCTCGCCGAGATCGATGTACATGCGACTGAGGTACCCGCCCTCGCGCGGGATGTGCAGGATGTTTCCCGCCGACGAGTTGATCGCGCACTTGGTGCGCCAGTCGGGGAAGTCGGTGTTGACGAGCACATCCATGACGCCCCACGCGTGCGCCGCGAACTCGCCCACGTGCTTGCGGCCGATCGCCTCGCGTACGCCGCTGCGGGCGCCGTCGCACCCGACGACGTATTTGGCGCGGACGATCCGCTCCTGGCCGGCGCGTTCCCCCGCGACGTGGCGCAGCCGCACCTCGACGGGGTACTCCCCCGTCTCAGCCACCGTAAGCCCGAGGAACTCGATGCCGTAGTCCGGGACGATGCGGCCGGGCCCGTTGCGCGCGGCCTCCGCGAAGTAGTCGAGAACGCGCGCCTGGTTCACGATCAAGTGCGGGAACTCGCTGATCTTCAGCGCGTAGTCCTCCGTGCGGGAGGTGCGGATGATGTTCTGCGGGTTCTCGGGATCGGGCCCCCAGAAGTTCATGTAGGCGATGTTGTACGCCTCGGCCACGATGCGCTCCGCGAATCCGAACGCCTGAAAGGTCTCGACGCTGCGCGGCTGGATGCCATCGGCCTGGCCTAGAACGAGGCGCCCGTCCCGGCGCTCGATGATCCGCGTCGTCACGCCCGGGAACTGCGACATCTGTGCGGCAAGGAGCATGCCCGCGGGCCCCGAGCCGACGATCAGCACGTCCAGCTCATCGGGCACGTCGGCCGGGCGGTCGAGGCCGGTGCCGGCGGCGTCCTGCACGCGCGGGTCGGCCGACACGTAGCCGTGATGGTGGAACTGCATGAGATGTCCTCCCCGGACGACGATGTCAAGGCGGATGGAGCGCTTGCCACGCACCCTGTGATGTTCTATATTCGAACATAGCGTTCTTCTAACGAACAGAGCCTAGGTGCCGCGTGGCGCGTGCGCAACGGGAGGGAACATGGCCACGAATACGCCGCCCGCCTCCCAGACCCTGAGCCGCGGCATCCGGATCCTCGAATTGCTCGCCGACGCTCGCGGCTCGCTGACGATCGATCAGGTCGCGCAGAGACTCACCGTGCACCGCTCCGTGGCATACCGACTGCTGCGCACTCTCGAGGACCACGGACTCGTCACACGTGACGATGCGGGACGCGTCGAGCTGGGTGCGCGGATGGCGGCCCTCGCCGCGGGTGTGGCGCACGACCTGCAGGCTGAAGCGATCCCCGAGCTGACGGCGGCGGCCAACGATCTCGGCATGACGTGTTTTCTCGTCGTGCTCGACCGCGACGAGTGCGTGACGCTCGTGAGTGTGGAGCCGCGGCACGCCCTCGCCTCGGTTGCGCAGCGGCCCGGTACCCGCCACCCGGTGAGCGTCGGGGCCCCGGGCAAGGCGATCCTCTCCGCCCTCCCGCCCGCGCTCTGGCCGGCCGATCTGCCCGCGGCGGCACGCGAGGACGTCGCGCAGGCGGTCGCGCTCACCTACGCCACGAGCCACGACGAGGTCATCCCGACCCTCCGTTCCGTCGCCGTGCCCCTGACGCTCCGCGGTCGGCAGCCGTGTGCGATCGCCGTCGTCTATGTGGCGAGCGCACACGAGACACCCTCCATCGCGGCGCGACTGAGGCTGTGCTCGACGGCGGTCCGCGACGCCCTCGGAGGCTGACGACGCCCGGTGAGGGCCTCGACGCCGGAATTCCCTCATCTGCACTGCCCCTTGCCCGAATCCGCGGATCGTATATGATTTAAGATACGACTGCAGCGAGGGAGCTCATGACACAGACGACGGACGTCACACCGGAAGGTTTCGGCGCACTGCCCGTCCGGCCGGGCAAGATCATCGCCGTGCACCTGAGCTACGCGTCACGCGCCGACCAGCGCGGCCGGCGCCCCGCGAACCCCTCGTACTTCTTCAAGCCGGCCAGTTCCATCGCGAGCAGTGGCGGGACGGTCGAACGCCCCGCCGGCACCGAATTGCTCGCGTTCGAGGGTGAAATCGCACTCGTCATGGGCACCACCGCGCGCCGGGTCGCCGTCGACGAAGCGTGGGCGAGCGTGGGCTGGGTCACCGCCTCGAACGATCTCGGGGTCTACGACCTCCGTGCCGCAGACAAGGGCTCGAACGTGCGCTCCAAGGGCGGGGATGGTTTCACCCCGCTCGGTCCGGAGCTGATCGACGCGCGGATGGTCGACCCGGCGGCATTGCGCATCCGCACCTGGGTCAACGGCGAGGTCGCGCAGGCCGACACCACGGCCGACCTCATCTTTCCCCTCGCCCGGATCGTCGCCGATCTCTCGCAGCACTTCACCCTCGAGCCCGGAGATGTGATCCTCACCGGAACGCCCGCCGGCTCCAGCGTCATCCGGCCCGGCGACGTCGTCGAGGTCGAAGTGGATGCGCCATCCGCCGACGGATCGCCCACCTCCGGCCGTCTCGTCACCACCGTGACCGAGGGCACGCAGCCCTTCGATGCCGAGATCGGCGACCTCCCCGCCGTCGACGATGCTCAACGAATCGACGCCTGGGGGTCCCGCGAGGCCGCGGGCCTCCCGGCGGCGGCAGACGCTTCCGCCCCGCAGCCCGTGCTCGACCCCGATCTGCGCGCAAAGCTCGAGCGCGCACCCACGGCCGGACTTTCGGCTCAGCTGCGCAAGCGAGGGCTGAACGCCGTCGTGATCGAAGGCGTTCGGGCGCTGGGCCACGACGCGCGACTCGTCGGCAGGGCCAAGACGCTGCGCTTCGTGCCCTTCCGCGAGGACCTCTTCGCCTCGCACGGCGGCGGTTTCAATGCCCAGAAGCGCGCCTTCGACGCGGTGGAGCCCGGTGAAGTCATCATCATCGAGGCGCGCGGCGAGACGGAATCGGGCACGCTCGGTGACATTCTGGCGCTGCGGGCCCTCGCGCGCGGCGCGGCCGGCGTCGTCACCGACGGCGGGGTACGCGACGCCCAGATCGTCGCCGCGTGCGGACTGCCGGTGTTCGCCGCGGGCCCGCATCCTGCCGTGCTCGGCCGCCGGCATGTGCCGTGGGAGTCGGACGTGGCCATCGCGTGCGGCGGCGCGACGGTGCTCCCCGGCGATGTCATCGTCGGCGATGGGGACGGCGTGGTCGTGATCCCCGCCGCGATCGTCGAGGACGTCGTCGACGACGCGCTCGCCCAGGAAGAGGAGGACACCTGGATAGCGGCGCGCGTCGAAGAGGGACATGCGGTCGACGGGCTCTTCCCGCTCGGCAAGGAGTGGCGCGCCCGGTACGAGGCCGAACGAGGCGCGCCGTGACGATCGAGGTCGGCTCGCTCCGGCACGAGGAACGCTCCGGCGCGGATGGGCCGGCTCTCAAGGCGTCCGACGGCGGGGAGAGCAAGTCGGAGCGGGCCTACACCTGGCTGCGCGAGCGGATCGCGACCCGCGACTTCAGCCCGGGCTATCGCCTTGTACTCGCGCCCCTCGCGGCAGAGCTCGGCATGAGCGTCGTGCCCGTGCGCGAGGCGATCCGTCGCCTCGAAGCGGAGGGACTCGTGACGTTCGAGCGCAACGTCGGGGCACGGGTCACCCTCGTCGACGCCGAGGAGTACATTCACACGATGCAGACGCTCGGCCTCGTGGAAGGTCTGGCGACGGCGCTCTCGGCACCTCTGCTCACGACGACGGACCTCGACCGCGCCCTTGCCGTCAACGACAGGATGACCGCTCTCCTCGAGCGGTTCGATCCGCACGCCTTCACCGAGTTGAACCGCGAATTCCACGAGATCCTCTACGCGCCCTGCCCGAACCCGCACATCCTCGACCTGGTCGGACGCGGCTGGTCCCGCCTGTCGAGCCTGAGAGACACCATCTTCGCGTTCGTCCCCGGGCGCGCTCAGCACTCGGTCGAGGAGCACGCACAGATCGTCGAGCTCATCTCCGCCGGAGCTGATCCCCTCGAGATCGAGTTGGCGGCGCGCCAGCACCGGTGGTCGACGATGTCGGCCTTCCTCGCATCGCGGACGCCCCCGGCATCCACTCCCCCGTCTGCCTGAAACGTAAGGAAACTCATGAGCGACACCGCAACCGCACCGGCGAGCCGCCCCATCCCGGCGAACCTGCCCACGAGCATCCAGCACTACATCGACGGCGAGTTCGTCGACAGCATCGACGGCGGGACCTTCGAGGTGCTCGACCCGGTGACGAACGAGACGTACGTGCGCGCGGCGGCCGGCAAGAAGGCCGATATCGACCGCGCCGTCGCCGCCGCGCGTCGCGCCTTCACCGAGGGACCCTGGCCGCGGATGCTCCCCCGCGAGCGCTCGCGCGTGCTCCACAAGATCGCCGACATCGTCGAGTCCCGCGACGCCCGACTGGCCGAGCTCGAATCGTTCGACTCGGGCCTGCCGATCACCCAGGCGCTCGGTCAGGCCCGTCGCGCGGCGGAGAACTTCCGCTTCTTCGCCGACCTGATCGTGGCGCAGGCCGACGACGCGTTCAAGGTTCCGGGCCGGCAGATGAACTACGTCAACCGCAAGCCGATCGGCGTCGCAGGCCTCATCACACCGTGGAACACGCCGTTCATGCTCGAGTCGTGGAAACTCGGACCAGCCCTCGCGACCGGCAACACGGTCGTGCTGAAGCCCGCCGAGTTCACGCCCCTCTCGGCCTCGCTGTGGGCGGGGATCTTCGAAGAGGCAGGGGTGCCGCAGGGCGTCTTCAACCTCGTGAACGGACTCGGAGAGGATGCCGGCGACGCGCTGGTGAAGCATCCGGACGTCCCCCTCATCTCGTTCACGGGCGAGAGTTCGACGGGCCAGCTGATCTTCGGCAACGCCGCTCCCCATCTCAAAGGACTCTCGATGGAGCTCGGCGGCAAGTCGCCCGCGGTCGTGTTCGCCGACGCCGACCTCGAGGCCGCGATCAACGCGACCATCTTCGGCGTCTTCTCGCTCAACGGCGAGCGCTGCACGGCCGGCAGCCGCATCCTCGTCGAGCGGAGCGTCTACGACGAGTTCGTCGAGCGGTACGCGGCCCAGGCATCCCGTGTCGTCGTCGGCTACCCGCACGACCCGAAGACCGAGGTGGGGGCGCTCGTGCACCCCGAGCACTTCGACAAGGTCATGAGCTACGTCGAGATCGGCAAGACCGAGGCGCGCCTGGTCGCCGGCGGCGGTCGCCCCGAGGGCTTCCCGGCCGGCAACTTCGTCGCGCCGACGGTGTTCGCGGACGTCTCGCCCGACGCCCGGATCTTCCAGGAGGAGATCTTCGGCCCGGTCGTGGCGATCACGCCGTTCGACACTGAGGAAGAGGCACTCGCCCTGGCCAACAACACCCGCTACGGCCTGGCCGCCTACGTGTGGACGAACGACCTGCGGCGGGCGCACAACTTCTCCCAGTCGATCGAAGCCGGGATGGTCTGGCTGAACTCCAACAACGTCCGGGACCTCCGCACCCCCTTCGGCGGCGTGAAGGCGTCGGGTCTCGGCCACGAGGGCGGCTACCGCTCGATCGATTTCTACACCGACCAGCAGGCCGTGCACATCACGCTCGGCGAACCCCACAACCCGACCTTCGGCAAGCAAGGACACTGACATGACCGCCCCGATCCCCACCCCCGCCGCAACGCCCCCCGACATCCTGCGCTGCGCCTACATGGACCTCGTCGTGACGGATCTCGCGCGCTCACGCGAGTTCTACGTCGATGTCCTCGGGCTCGTCGTGACCGAGGAGGACGACGATGCCGTCTACCTCCGCTCGTTCGAGGAGTTCATCCACCACAACCTGGTGCTGCGTAAGGGCCCGGTCGCCGCCGTGGCCGCATTCTCGTACCGTGTCCGCAGTCCCGAAGAGCTCGACGCCGCCGTCGCCTTCTACACCGAGCTCGGCTGCCGCGTCGAGCGTCGCGCCGAGGGCTTCACCAAGGGCATCGGCGACTCTGTGCGAGTCGAGGACCCGCTCGGCTTCCCCTACGAGTTCTTCTACGACGTCGAGCACGTCGAGCGCCTCGCCTGGCGCTACGACCTCTACACGCCCGGCGCCCTCGTGCGCCTCGACCACTTCAACCAGGTCACCCCCGACGTGCCGCGCGCAGTGGCGTACATGGAAGACCTCGGCTTCCGCGTGACCGAAGACATCCAGGACGAGGCGGGCACGAGCTACGCGGCCTGGATGCGACGCAAGCCCACCGTGCACGACACGGCCATGACCGGGGGCGACGGGCCCCGCATGCACCACGTCGCGTTCGCCACGCACGAGAAGCACAACATCATCGCCATCTGCGACAAGCTCGGAGCCCTCCGTCGCTCGGATGCGATCGAGCGCGGTCCCGGCCGGCACGGCGTCTCGAACGCGTTCTACCTGTACCTGCGCGACCCCGACGGGCACCGGGTCGAGATCTACACGCAGGACTACTACACGGGCGACCCCGACAACCCTCGCGTGACCTGGGACGTGCACGACAACCAGCGCCGTGACTGGTGGGGGAACCCGGTCGTGCCCAGCTGGTACACCGAGGCGTCCCTGGTACTCGACCTTGACGGCAGACCGCAGCCGCTGGCCTCGCGCACCGACGAGTCCGAGATGGACGTCACGATCGGCGCGGACGGGTTCTCGTACACTCGGCCCGAGGACAAGGACGAACTGCCCAGCTGGAAGCAGGGCGAGTACAAGCTGGGCAACCAGCTGTGAGGCGGCACGGATGCTGAACCCGGAGGCGATCGCGGCGATCGCGGACGAACTGGCCGAGGCCGACCGAACGCGGAGCGTGATCCCGAGGATCACGGCGCGGCATCCGAATGCGACGGTCGAGGACTCGTACGCGATTCAGGGGGTCTGGCGCGACAAGAACATCGCCGCCGGGCGTCGGCTCGTCGGTCGCAAGATCGGGCTCACCTCGAAGGCGATGCAGCAGGCCACGGGCATCACCGAGCCGGACTACGGCGTGATGTTCGACGACACCGTCTGGCAGACCGGGGCCACGATCCCGTTCGACGACTTCTCGAACGTCCGGATCGAGGTGGAGCTCGCGTTCGTGCTGAAAGACCCGCTCGAGGGTCCCAACTGCACGCTGTTCGACGTGCTACGTGCGACGGAGTACGTCACTCCGGCGCTCGAGGTGCTGAACTCGCACATCGAGCTCGACGGACGCACGATCGTCGACACGATCAGCGACAACGCGGCGTACGGCGGGATGGTCCTCGGAGGCATCCCGATGCGTCCCGATCAGATCGACCTGCGGTGGGTCTCGGCGCTGCTCTATCGGAACGAGACGATCGAAGAGACCGGCGTCGCGGCGGGCGTGCTGAATCACCCTGCGACGGGCGTCGCGTGGCTCGCGAACAAGTTCCACCAGCACGGGGCGCGCCTCGAGGCCGGCGAGATCATCCTCGCGGGCTCGTTCACACGACCTATGTGGGTCTCGCGCGGCGACAGCGTCCTGTGCGACTACGGACCGATGGGAACGATCACGTGCCGCTTCACCTGACACCGACCTTCCGCGAGCACCTCGCCGAGGCGTCCCGGCCCCTCGCGGGGATGTGGCTGTGCTCGGGCAGCACGCTCGCAGCCGAGATCTGCGCCGGTGCGGGCCTGGACTGGCTTCTCATCGACATGGAGCACTCCCCGCAGGGCCTCGAGTCGGTGCTCGCGCAGCTGCAGGTCGTCGCGGCCTACTCCGCGACCCCGGTCGTGCGGGTCGCCTCGGACGACGCCGTGAACATCAAGCAGGTGCTCGACCTCGGCGCGCAGAACCTCCTCGTGCCGATGGTCTCGACGACGGCGCAGGCCGAGCAGCTGGTCCGGGCGGTGCGATACCCGCCCCGCGGCATCCGGGGCGTCGGCAGCGCGCTCGCTCGCTCTGCGCGTTGGAACCGGGTGCCCGGCTACCTGACGAGCGCCGATGAGCACGTTTCGCTCTTCGTCCAGATCGAGAACACCGCGGGGGCCGGGAGCGCGGCGGACATCGCTGCTGTCGACGGGGTGGACGGAGTCTTCGTGGGGCCCTCCGATCTCGCCGCCTCGATGGGAGTGCTCGGCCAGCAGACGCATCCGGATGTCGTGGCCACCGTTCTCTCGGTGTTCGCCGCCGTCCACGCCGCCGGCAAGCCGGTCGGGGTCAACGCCTTCGATCCCGCACAGGCACAGGCCTACCTCGACGCCGGCGCGGACTTCGTGCTCGTCGGAGCCGACGTGGCGGTCCTCGCACGAGGCTCTGAAGCCCTCGCAGCGCGCTACCTGCCCGCCGACCCCGAGGTGCGTCAAAGCTACTGACGCGTCGTCGCGTCCTCCTCACGGCGTGCGAGCCGGCTCGGCCACCAGATCGCCCGCCCGATGTCGTACGAGAGCGCCGGCACCAGGAGCGATCTGACCACGAAGGTGTCGAGCAGCACGCCGAACGCCACGATGAAGGCGATCTGGGCGAGGAACAGGATCGGGATGACGCCGAGCGCGGCGAACGTGGCCGCGAGCACGAGCCCGGCCGACGTGATCACCCCACCCGTGGCGACGAGGCCGCGCAGGATGCCGGGGCGGGTGCCGTGCCGCAGCGATTCCTCCCGCACGCGGGTCATCAAGAAGATGTTGTAGTCGATCCCCAGAGCGACGAGGAAGACGAACCCGTAGAGGGGCACGGCCGGATCGGCGCCGGGAAAGCCCAGAACGTTATTGAAGACGAGGGCACTGACCCCCAGCGCGGCGCCGAACGAGACGATGACGGTCGCGATCAGCAGCACCGGTGCGAGCACCGATCGCAGCAGCAGCATCAGGATGATGAGGATCACGACGAGCACGATCGGGATGATGAGCGTGCGGTCACGGATCGACGTCTCGTTGGTGTCGAGCGCGACGGCGGTGACCCCGCCCACCAGCGCGGTGCCCTCGCCGAGCTCGTCCGCCAGTCCGGCACGCAGTGTCTGCACCGTCTGCTCGGCCGCGAGCGAGTCCGCGGCATCCGAGAGCGTCGCCTGCAGCAGCACGTCACCGTCCGAGGTGGTCGGCGTCGGCTGCGGCGCACCCGGCGGGCCCGGGGCGGTGAGGACCGGCTCGCCGTCCTCGATCGTCACGCTCGCCTGGCCGGTCGCGGAGTCCTCCGAGGCGACGGCGACATCCTCGACGCCCTCCTGTGCATCGAGCACCGTGACCGCCCCGGCGACCTCACCCTCGGGCACGATGATGTAGGCGGGACTGCCGGAGCCATCGGGAAAGTGCTCGGCGAGCACATCCTGCCCCTCCCGGGCCTGAGAGTAGCCGAGCACGAGGTCGCTGGAGGAGACCCCCTCCGCCTTGAACTGCAGCGCCGCGACGCTGGCGCCGAGCAGCAGGACGGTGCAGACGATCCAGATCGGGCGAGCGCGACGCGACACCAGCCGGGCCGTCGCCGGCCAGACGCCCTTGGCGTCGGCGACCGGATCAGCCGTCTCGCTGACGGGCTTCGGGATGAAGGGCCAGAAAGCGACGCGACCGAACATCGCCAGCAATGCGGGCAGAAAGGTCAACGCCGCGAGCATCGCGAAGACGATGCCGATCGACGCGATCGGACCGAGCGCGCGGTTGGTGGCCAGGTCCGAGAGAAGCAGGCAGAGCAGGCCGGCGATCACGGTTCCGCCGGAGGCGAGGATCGGCTCGAACGATCCGCGCCATGCCGCGAGGGCGGCGTCCCACCGTCCTCTCCCGTGCGCGAGCGCTTCTCGAAAGCGGGCCACATAGAGAAGGGCATAGTCGGTCGCCGCGCCGATCACGAGGATGAAGAGGATGCCCTGAACCTGGCCGTTGAGCACGACGATGCCGGCGTAGGCCAACCACCACACGGTCAGCAGCGCCACGCAGAGGGCGAACACGGAAGAGGCCAGGACGAGCAGCGGCAGGAGCGGGGAACGATAGACGACGATGAGGATGACGAACACGGCGCCGAGGGCGACGAGAAGGAGCAGCCCGTCGATTCCGAGGAAGCCCTCCGTCAAGTCGGCGGTGAAGCCGGCCGGGCCCGTGACCCAGCCCTCGAGGCCCGCGGGCAGGGCCGCCACCGCCTCGCGCAGCTGCGTGACGCTCTCGCGCACCTCGGCGTCGGAGTCGACGGGGACGAAGATCTGTGCGGCCTCGCCGTCCTCCGAGGGCACGGGTGGTGAGACATCCCCCGCGACGCCCTCGACCTGCGCGAGCTCATCGGCCAGCGCCGTCAGCTCGGCGAGCTGATTCTCGTTGAGCGCGCCGTCGGCCGTCGTGACGACGACGACCGCCGGGATGGTGTCGTCACCGAGGAAATCCGGCAGGCGCTCCTGAACCTGGGTCGCATCCGCGCTCTCGGGCAGGAACGAGGACTGATCGTTCGTCGAGACCTCGTCGACCTTGCCGAAGTAGGGGCCCCCGACCGAGCCGCCGATGACCCATACCAGGATCAGCAGGGTCGGGATGCCGATGCGCAGCCACCGGGTCGGTCCACGACGTGCCGGGGCATCCGTTGTCGCCGTCGACGTGCGTTCGCGCCGGGACCGCCGTGTCTCACCAGTCATGATCGCTAGCTTAGCTAGCGAAATGCGCGACCGCCAGCAGCAATCGCGACTCAGACATCGAGCATCACCGGAATCCATCCCACGAGGAACGCGGCGATGCCGATCGCCAGGAGCAGCAATCCCAGCCGCAGCAGGAACCGGGCGGCATGCGAGCGCCTGTGGAAGCGCATGCGATGGCGCCGCCCACGCAGATAGAAGATGTCGGCCATGTCGCGACCGGCGAGTCGCTCGAGGTCGAACGGTGAGATCCGCGCCTCGTCCACCGATCCGTCGTCGCCGAACCAGCGCACGACGTGACCGCTGTCACCGCGTTCAACGACGGCTCGGGCCGCGACCCAATCATCGTCGAGCAGACGCACGACCAGGCCGGCCAGCAGCAGGACGACCCCGAACCCCACCCCGATCCACGTGAAGATCTCGGCGATGAGTCCCACCGAGTCGGCCACAGCTCACACATTAGCGGGCCCCCGCCCTGCCGACGCTTCACGCGGGGAGGACGGCACGCCGGCGCTCGCTCAGCGCTCGATCACCACGTGCTCGTTCGGCACGACATGGGTCATCGTCAGTCCCGTCACGTCACGCGGGCCGTTCGCGCCCAGGTTGCCGAGGCGGGCCAGCTCGTCGTCGTTCAGCGTCTGAGACTGCAGCGGCGCGAGACCCTTCACCTCGTCGACCGTGATGCCGAGCCCTTCGCCCACGCGCAGTCCGAGCTCGTCGTCGGCCATCAGGAAGTGCCACACCATCCTCTGCTGCACCTCGGGCGCGGCCTGGCCGATGAGGTCGACGAAGTTGGCGACGAGGTCGTCCTTCTCCCACTGCTCCATGAGCTGGTAACGCTGACCCGCCTGCGTGTAGTCATTCGTGCGGGGAATGCGCTTGCGGGTCAGACGCCCGGTGATCTGCGGCCCCTGCTCGTCGTGCGTCGGATACTCCCCCTCACGCAGTCCGCCGGTGATTGACGGTTCGTAGTTGACGTGCGGGTTCTGCCCCTCGCCCAGGTCGACGCCGTACGACATCGAGCCGCCGCGCTGGTTGGTGGCCACGGTCGCGTTCTTCGCGCGGTTGACGGGCAGCTGCAGGTAGTTGGGGCCCACGCGGTAGCGCTGGGTGTCGGAGTACGAGAACGTGCGACCGACGAGCATCTTGTCGTCCGAGAAGTCGAGCCCGTCGACGAGCACCCCCGTGCCGAACGAGATCTGCTCGTTGTCGTTGTGGTGGTCCGACACGTTGCTCGTCAGCGTCATCGTGCCGACGAGCTGGGGCTCGAACTCGTTCTCGGGCCACACCTTGGTGTCATCGAGCGGGTCGAAGTCGAGCTCGGGATGCTCGTCGTCGCTCATCAGCTGCACGTACAGGTCCCACTGGGGGTACTCGCCAGCCTCGATCGACTCGTACAGGTCCTTCGACGCGTGGCCGAGGTCGCCGGCCTGGATGTTGGCGGCATCCGCCTCGGTGAGGCTCTTCACCCCCGCACGGGGGATCCAGTGGTACTTCACCAGGTGCGTCTCGCCCTGTGCGTTGACCCACTTGTAGGTGTTCACCCCGAAGCCCTGCATGGTGCGGTAGTTGGCCGGGATGCCGCGCGGACTGAAGAGGTTCACCAGCATGTGCATCGACTCGGGCGTCTGCGACATGAAGTCGAAGATGCGCGCCGGCTCCTGCCGGAAGGTGACCGGATCGGGCTTGAGCGAGTGGATCACGTCGGGGAACTTGATCGCGTCGCGGATGAAGAACACCGCGAGGTTGTTGCCCACGAGATCCCAGTTGCCGTCCTCGGTGTAGAACTTGATGGCAAATCCCCGCGGGTCACGCGCGGCCTCGGACGAGTCGCGGCCGCCGATGACGGTTGAGAATCGGATCGCGAGGTCGGTCTTCTTGCCGGGGCTGTTGAACAGCTTCGCGCGCGTGTACTTCGCGATCGGCTCGTCGCCCCATCTGCCGGTCGCCTCGAACGTGCCGAAGGCGACCGCGCCGCGGGCGTGCACGACCCGCTCGGGGATGCGCTCCCGATCGAAATGGCTGATCTTCTCGAGGAACTGGTAGTTCTCGAGCGTCGCCGGCCCCCGCGAGCCCACGGTGCGGGAGTTCTGGTTGTCGTAGACCTCATGGCCCTGGCGGTTGGTGAGGATCGGACCGCCCTCGTCGCGGGGCGCGGATCCTCGGTCGGCAGCATCGCTCATCAGATGTCCCTTCGTCGCGTCGTCAGGTGACTTCAGCGACAAACGCTACGCGGCATGCCGAAAACGCGACAGCGGTTGCAAAAAGGAGCGGAGCCACCTAGAGGGCAGTCCACTGCACGGCGCCGGTTCACCGGCGGGACTCTGCCTCGATGATATCCGTCACGTCGATCGGCTGGGTCGGCGGCAGGTGGAGGTCGGAGGGACCGACGACCGGGCCGACGATTTGTGCGGGGGTTGAAGCGTTCATGATGCTCCTTGGCGAAGTGGACGAGTAGCCGGGATACTCATCGTTCACCTCGCGGCGCGGCTCTCTCAGGGCCGAAGGTCCTGCCCGCCGGTTGAGGGCACGAGTCGCAAGTCACGTATCGCCCGCCCGCGGCGGAGGCGGACTTCTCCTCATGAAGAGTTCACAGATGACCGGGATCACGAAACGGTGCGGTGGAGCCACCTAAGGGAATCGAACCCTTGACCTATTCATTACGAGTGAATCGCTCTGCCGTCTGAGCTAAGGTGGCGCGTGCCTCGCTCGCGCAATGCACAAGCATCGATCTTACAGGTTCGCGGCGGTCGCCGCGAACGCGGCAGAACGGTCTGGGGGGGCCGAATGATGCAGGCCGCGGCCGGGTTTGCACCACTCGCCCGATGCCGCCGCGGCATCCGCTTTCGTAGCGTGCAGGCATGGATCCGTTCGCGCTGGCAGGAGTCGTATCGACGGCGCTGTTCGCCGTCGCGAATCTGCCGATGGTGGTGCGCGCGGTGCGCACCCGGGATCTCACGTCGTACAGCCCCTCTTCACTGCTGATGGGCAATGCGGCGAATCTGGTGCACACGTTCTACGTTGCCAGCCTGCCGCCTGGCCCCATCTGGGCGCTGCATGCCTTCTATCTGGTGAGCATGGGACTCATGCTGGCTCTCTGGCTGCGCTTCGCGCGCGCCCCCGTCCACTCCCGCCAAGATCGCCCCGACGCCTCGTGAACGCGGCGGTACCCTGGAGCATGGCCGAGCCCGGCGTCGCACTGCGCGAAGGCCGGCGCGCCTACGACGCGGCCGACTGGCAGGCGGCTCGAGAGCACCTGGAAGCGGCTCGAGAGCGCGCCCCCCTCGATGCCGACGACGTGGCCCGGCTCGCCCGCGCTTCGTGGTGGCTGGGAGACGTGCCCGACGCGGTGAGATGCTCCGAGGACGCATTCCGGGCGCTGCAGGCCACGGGACGCGACGTGGATGCCGCGACGACCGCCCTGCAGCTGTCGTTGCTCTGGTTCACCCGCGGTGACCTCACCGTCGGTGAGGCCTGGCTGGGCCGTGCGCGCCGCATCCTGACGGAGGTCGAGGAGTGCCGCGCCCACGGCTACCTGCTCTATCTCGAGACATCCATGGCGTTCGTCGACGACGGCGAAGCGTGGGCGGATGCGGCGGTCGCGCGCATCACCGCCCTTGCCGAGCGCTTTCCCGATCCCGTGCTGCGCTCGCTGAGCCTCGTCGTCACCGGAATGTCGCACCTGCGACGGGGCGGCACCGCCGAGGGGTTCGCCCTGCTCGACGAGGCGATGCTGTCGGTGCTCGCCGGCGAGCTGCCGGGGGAATGGGCCGGCGACGTGTACTGCACGACGATCCACCTGTGCCACGGGCTCGCCGACTTCCGCCGCATGGAGGACTGGACCGCGGCGACCGAGCGGTGGTGCCGTCAGTTCGGCAGCGACGCGATCTACACCGGGGTGTGCCGCATCCATCGCCTCGAGCTGCTCAGCGCGCGCGGTGCATGGGCGGATGTCGAGGAGCACCTCGACCGCGAGAGCACGACCCTGCGGTCGGGCAGCCTCTGGATCGCGGGCGGCGGCTTCTACCAGCTGGGCGAGATCCGGCGCCTGCGCGGCGACGTCGAAGGCGCCCGCGCCGCCTACGCGAGCGCCCGCGAGGCCTACATCGACCCGCAGCCGGGAGAGGCGCTGCTGGCGCTGCATGAGAACGATCTCGAGCGCGCGTGGGACGGGATCGCACGGGCGCTCGACCACGCCGACCGGCTGAACCGCGTGCGACTGCTGCGCGCAGCGGTCGAGATCGCCCTCGCGACCGGGCGTCGTGCGGAGGCTGCCGCCTTCAGCTCGGAGCTGTCGGCCTCGGCGGAGCGCTACGGCTCGGCCGGCTTCTCCGCGTGGGCGGCCCACGCTCGCGGCATGCTCGCCGTCGCCGACGCCGACACCGCGGCGGCCGTGCGCGAGCTGCGGGCCGCGGTCGCCGCCTACCGTCGGGAGCGCCTTCCGCACGACTGCGCCCACGCGCTCGCCTGGCTCGGCCGGGCCTGTGAGCGCGCCGGCGAACACGATTCCGCCGCGCGCGAGCGGAGCGAGTCCGACGCCATCCTCGAGCGCCTCGGCGCCGAACGGCCGATCCCCACGCGCCTCCCCGCGGAGCAGGCTCCCTCCCTCGGGCCGCTGACCACCCGCGAGGCGGAGGTGCTCGCCTGCATCGCCGAGGGCGCGAGCAACCGCGAGGCCGCGCAGCGCCTCTTCATCAGCGAGAAGACGGTGGGACGTCATCTCGCGAACATCTATCTCAAGCTCGACGTCGTTTCGCGAACGGCGGCCGCGGCGTGGTGGCACGGTGCACGCCACAATGCACGCCACGATGCACGCGACGACGCACGCCACGATGCACGCCACGACGGGTCGGCCCGGCGGTGACGTGCATCATTCACCCCATCCCGCCCGCGGGCGGATGCAGCTTCCGGCCGAGGCGGCCGGACACCGCGCATCCGTAGCGTCGGCATGAGCCCACGGATCTCCGTGGCAGACGAGTCGAAGGAGCACATCATGACCACTGCGACACCCGCAGCGATCCCGCACCCGGCGCCGGCGGCCGACATGACGGCGGAAGAGACCGCCGAGCGCATCCTCGCCGCGTCCCGCGGCTGGGCCGAGACCATGGCGATCCACCTCGGCGATCGCCTCGGGTGGTATCGCGAACTCGCCGTGGGGGGACCGCTCAGTGCCACCGAGCTCGCGGAACGCACGGCGACCTCACCGCGCTATGCCCGGGAGTGGCTCGAGCACCAGGTCGCCTGCGGCATGCTCGCTCTCGCCGCTGACGAGCGACAGAGCGCACGCCGATTCGGGATCTCCTCCGGCGCCGCCGAGGCGCTCACCGACGAGCGCAGCCTCAACTACGCCGCCCCGCTCGCGCGCATGTTCGCGGCATCGGCCGCCCAGATCGGCGCGCTGCTCGAGGCCTACCGCACCGGGGCGGGGATCAGCTGGGCGCAGTTCGGCGACGACGCGCGAGAGTCGCAGGCCGCCATGAACCGTCCGTGGTTCGACCAGCTGCCCGAGGCGTTCGAGGCGGTGCCCCGCCTAAACGCCCGGCTCTGTCGGCCCGGCGCCCGGGTCGCCGACGTCGGCTGCGGGTTCGGCTGGTCCTCGATCGCGCTCGCCCGCACCTATCCGCACCTGCAGGTGACCGGATTCGACATCGACATCCCCTCGCTCGAGGCGGCGACGCGCCGCGCACACGAGGCGGGCGTGGCCGACCGGGTGAACTTTCGAGCCGCCGACGCGCGCGCGATCGCTGCATCCGGCCCCTACGACGCGGTCTTCGCCTTCGAATGCATCCATGACATGTCCGACCCCGTTGACGTGCTCGCGGCGATGCGCACCGCCGTGGCCGCCGACGGCGCCGTCGTGATCATGGAGGAGGCGGTGGGCGACGAGCTGCAGGGCCCGGCCGACGACCTCGAGCAGCTCATGTACGCCTTCAGCCTGTTCGTATGCCTTCCCGACGGGCTCTCGCACAGCCCGAGCGCAGCCACCGGAACGGTCATCCGCCCGCGCATCCTGCGCGACTATGCCCAGGCGGCGGGCTTCGCCGACATCGAGACGCTGCCCATCCAGGACTTCGGCTTCTGGCGGTTCTACGAACTCACCCGCTGAGCGGGCGCCGACTCAGCCGCACGCGCCGTCTTCGGGAACCACGCCGTCGACGAGATACTGCTCGACCGCGTCGTCCACGCACGCGTTGCCCTTGTTGTAGCCCGTGTGTCCCTCGCCGTCGTTGGTGACGAGCACCCCCGACGCGAGCTGGTCGGCGAGCGCGACCGACCACTCGTAGGGCGTCGCGGGATCTCCCGTCGTGCCGACGACGACGATGGGCGCGGCTCCCTCGGCGATGATCTCGCCGCGGGTTCCGGTCGGCTCGAACGGCCAGGCGTCGCACGGGTCGGGGCCGGACCAGTACGGCGCGATCGTCGGGGCCTCGGCCTCGATCCGCGCTTCGGCGGCCTCCTCTTCCTCGGCGGTGTCGGTCGGGTAGTCCATGCAGTTGTAGGCGCGGAACGCCTCGGTCGAGTTGTCGAGATACTCCCCGGCCTCGCGGGCGTTGTAGAAGTCGGCGAGCCGGAAGGCGAGCTCGGGGTCGCCCTGCAGCGCGTCGGCGAGCGCCTGCCGGAGGATCGGCCAGTTGCCCTGCGAGTAGAGCGCCGCGATGACGGCCGTCATCAGCGAGTCTGCGCCCAGCATCCGCCCGTCTGCCGCCGGAAGCGGGGAACGGTCCACGCTCGCGAGCAGCGCACCGAGGTCCGACATCGACTGGTCCACCGAGCCGCGGAACGGGCACTCGGCCGCCTGCAGACAGTCCGCCATGAACGCACGGAGCGCGCTCTCGAAGCCGATCGCCTGCGTCGTGCCGACCTCGAGACCCGAGATCGACGGATCGATGGCCCCGTCGAGCACCATGCGGCCGACGTTCTCGGGGAACAGCTCGGCGTAGGTGGCTCCGAGGAAGGTGCCGTAGGAGTAGCCGAGATAGTTCAGCGTGTCGTCGCCGAGCACCGCCCGGAGCAGGTCCATGTCGCGGGCGGAGTTCTCAGTCGTGATGAACTCGAGGATGCCGTCGCTGTTCGCCTCGCACGCCTGCGCGAACTCCTCGTTGCGCTCGCCGAGCTCGTCCTCCCATTCCTCGGAATCGCGCGGGGCATCGGGGATGTCGTACAGATAGGCGTCCATCGCCTCCGCGTCGAGGCAGGTCACGGCCGTGGACTCCCCGACTCCCCGGGGATCGAAGCCGATCACGTCGTAGGCCTGCTGCAGCGGCTCGCCGACCGCGAAATCGAGGCTGTCCTGCACAAGGCCCACCCCGCTGGCGCCCGGTCCGCCGGGGTTGGTCAGCAGCGAGCCGACGGGGTCTGTTCCGGATGCCGGGGCCCGCACAACGGCGAGTTCGATCGCGCGCTCCTCGGGGTTCTGCCAGTCGAGCGGTGCGAGCACCGTGGTGCATTCGAACCCGGTACCGCACTCCGTCCACTCCAGCGACTGACTGTAGAACGCCTCGGCGTCGCCCGGTGCCTCGGTGGTGCCCGCAGCGCCCGGATCGGCGGGGCCCGCGTCGGGGATCGCGAGGTAGAGGCACCCCGTCAGGGCGAGCGCGGCGGCGACGACAGCGGCCGTCACTGCTGTAAGCCGGCGAGCCGCGGCGGACCGGCGCAGCGGACGATCGATCAAGGAACCCTCCCGGTGGCGACCGTCACCAGCATGCTCTCGACAGCGAGCAGCGGAGCGGCGTTCTGCTCAAGACTACGGCGTGTGTGCTGGATGCGATCGAGCACGGCGAGCGTGCGGCGCGGCTCCCAGGAGGTTGCCAGCGCGCGCATATCGGGCGCGAGCTCGACGTTGACCAGCCCCTCCTCCCGACCGAACTGCAGCATGATCACGTCACGGTAGACCGACTGCAGGTCGGTGAGCACACGGTCGATCCCGTCACGGAGGCTGCGCGTGGCCCGGCGCTTCTGGTCGTCCTCCAGGGCGGAGAGCTGGCCGCGCACGGCCGGCGGCACGGCCTGCCCCTCCGCCACGCCGATGGTGCGCAGCATCTGCGCGCGCTCCTGCGCGTCGCGTTCGGCCGTCAGCGCCTTCGCGTCATCCGTCGCGAGCTCGACGATGCGGCCCGCGACCCGCACGGCGTCCCCGACCCCGCGCACCGCGAGCACGCCCCGCAGCGTCTCGTCGCGGCGCTCGCGGGCGGCGTCGTCGGTGGCCAGCCGCTGCGCCATGCCGATGTGCCGCTGCGCGTGGCGTGCCGCCTGCTCGGCGATCTGCGCCGACGCGCCGGTTCGCGACGAGACGAGCGCGGCGACATCCGCCACCTCCGGCTCGCGCAGCCGCAGCGTGCGCACCCGCGAGCGGATGGTCGGGAGCAGGTCCGCGTCGCTCGGGGCGCACAGCACCCAGACGGTGCGCTCGGGCGGCTCCTCGAGCGACTTCAGCAGCACATTCGAGGTGCGCTCGGTCATGCGATCGGCGTCTTCGACGACGATCACCCGGTACCGGCCGAGCGAGGGCGAGAACGCCGCGCGCTCGACCAGCCGACGAGCCTCGTCGATGGTGATGATCACGCGCTCGGTGCGCAGCGCCGTCAGGTCGGGGTGGCTGCCGGCGAGCACCTGCCGCATCGCGGCGTGGTCGGTCGGCTCCGCGATGAGCGCGGCGGCGAAGGCGTGCGCGAGGGTTGACCGGCCCGAACCCGGCGGGCCGGTGATGAGCCAGGCATGCGTCATCCCGCCGGCATCCGCGGTCGCCGCCTGCAGCGTGCGCACGGCGGCGTCCTGGCCCCACACCGCGCCCCACGGCAGGTGCTCGGTCGCCCGCTGCCCGCTCGCGATCTCGTCCGTCACGCTCACCCGTTCAGCCTAGCCGCGCCCCCGGACACGCCCGTTCTGCGTCGCCTGCTCCGCGGGCGGGAGCACTCACAGGAGCGGGCGGATGCGGTCGCGGATGGCGGCCGCCAGCTCCTCCGGTGCGCGCGCGGCGTCGAGCACCAGAAAGCGGGCCGGCTCGGCGTCGGCGAGGGCGAGGAACGCCTGTCGCACGCGCAGGTGGAACTCCTCACGCTCGGACTCGAGCCGATCGAACGGCTTGTCGTCGGCGTCGAGGCGTGCGCGGGCCGAGGCGGGGTCGAGGTCGAGGAGGACCGTCGTATCGGGCAGCGCATCGCCGGTGGCCCACAGCGAAAGCCGGCGCACTTCGTCGGCGTCGAGCACGCGCCCCGCGCCCTGATATGCCACGGAGGAGTCGAGGTAGCGGTCCTGCACCACCACCTCGCCCCGGTCGAGGGCGGGCCGCACGAGCGTCTCGACGTGCTGCGCCCGGTCGGCCGCATACAGCAGCGCCTCGGCCCGGGCGGCGACGTCGCCACGGTGGTGCAGCACGATGTCGCGGATCAGCGCACCGACCTCGGTGCCGCCGGGTTCGCGGGTGCGGACGACCCTTCGCCCCTCGGCCTCGAGCCAGCGGTGCAGCAGCTCGGCCTGGGTCGTCTTTCCCGCCCCGTCGCCACCCTCGAGCGTGATCCACAGGCCCCGGGATGCCGGGGCCGCGGCATCCGTCATGACTTCTTGGAGGGCGACTTGCGGGTCGTCGCGCGGCGGGTGGTCTTCTTGGGCGCGGGTCCCTTCGCCCGCTTGTCGGCGAGCAGCTGCAGCGCGCGCTCGAAGTCGATGTCGTCGACGTTCTCGCCGCGCGGGATCGTCGCGTTCGTCTCACCGTCGGTGACGTACGGCCCGAAGCGCCCGTCGCGCACACGCACGGGCTTGCCGCTGACGGGGTCGGCGTCGAACTCCTTGAGGGCGCTGGCCGCTCGCCGGGCGCCGTACTTGGGCTGCGCGTACAGCGCGAGCGCTCCCTCGAGGTCGATGTCGAAGATCTGCTGCTCCGCCTCGAGCGAGCGCGAGTCCGTCCCCTTCTTGAGGTAGGGGCCGTACCTGCCGTTCTGCGCGGTGATGGTCTCGCCCGATTCGGGGTCGGTGCCGACGACTCGCGGCAGCGACAGCAGCCGCAGCGCCGTCTCGAGGTCGATGGTGTCGACCGACATGCTCTTGAACAGCGACGCGGTGCGCGGCTTGGGGGCTGCGGCCTTCTTGGCACCCCGCTTCGTCGCCGGCGCGGCTTTCGCCGACTCGCGCACGACGCCCGTGTCGGGGTCGACGTCGGCGGGGTCCTCTGGTTCGTTCTCCTGCACGTACGGCCCGTAGCGCCCGTCCTTGACGACGACCAGCTTGCCGTTCTCGGGGTTCTCGCCGAGCACGCGATCACCGGCCACGGGCGCGTCGATGAGCTCCTGCGCCTTCGCGGGCGTGAGCTCGTCCGGCGCGAGGTCCTCGGGGATGTTCACGCGTCGGGGGTCGGCATCCGGGCTCTCGGCGTCGACGATCTCGAGATAGGGACCGTACTTGCCGATGCGCAGGGTGACCCCTTCGGACACGGGCCGTGAGTTCAGCTCCCGCGCGTCGATCTCGCCCAGGTTGTCGACGATGTTGCGCAGCCCGACGTGGGCGTCGTCGCCGAAGTAGAAGGAGCGCAGCCATTCGACCCGCTTCTGCTCGCCGCGGGCGATCGCGTCGAGGTCGTCCTCGAGCGCCGCCGTGAAGTCGTAGTCGACGAGGTCGGGGAAGTTCTCCTCGAGCAGCCGCACCACGCTGAACGCGATCCAGCTGGGCACGAGCGCCTGGCCGCGCTTGGTGACGTACCCGCGCGAGATGATCGTGTCGATGATGCTCGCGAAAGTGGAGGGGCGGCCGATGCCCTTCTCCTCGAGCGCCTTGACGAGCGACGCCTCGGTGTAGCGCGGCTTGGGCGTGGTCTGGTGGCTCTTGGCCTCGATGTCCGCCACCCCGAGCGTGTCGCCCTCGGCCACCGCGGGCAGCGACTGGTCGTCGCCCTTGTCGGCGTCGCCGCGGGCCTCGTCCCGGCCCTCCTCGTAGGCCTCGAGGAAGCCCTTGAAGGTGTAGACCGTGCCGGATGCCGTGAACTCGGCCGTGCGGCCGGCGGCGTCGATCGCGAGCGTGACGGTCGTCGTCTCGTACTTCGCGTCGGCCATCTGGCTGGCGACGGTGCGCTTCCAGATGAGGTCGTAGAGGCGCTGCTCGTCTCTGTCGAGCGCGGAGGAGACCTGCGCGGGCGTGCGGAACGACTCCCCCGAGGGGCGGATCGCCTCGTGCGCCTCCTGCGCGTTCTTGCTCTTGCTCTTGTAGACGCGCGGCTGGGCGGGCACCGCGGTCTTGCCGTAAAGTTCGACGGCCTGCGCACGCGCGGCCTCTACAGCCTGCGTGCTGAGCGCCGTCGAGTCGGTGCGCATGTAGGTGATGAAGCCCTTCTCGTACAGGCGCTGCGCCACGCTCATGGCGTGCTTCGCGCTCATCGAGAGCTTGCGGCCCGCCTCCTGCTGCATCGTCGACGTCGTGAAGGGCGCGTACGGGCTGCGGGTGCCCGGCTTGGCCTCGACCTTCGTCACGCTCCCCGAGCCGGCGGCCTCTACGGCGGCCGCGAGCTCCCGCGCGACCGTCTCGTCGAGCACGGTGACCTTGCGCTTGAGCGATCCCGTCTCGTCGAAGTCGGCGCCGCGCGCGATCGGCGTGCCGTCCAGCCGCGCCAGCTTGACCCGGAAGGATGCGCCCTCCTTCTGCGCGTGCGCCTCGATGTCCCAGTACGACGCGGAGACGAAGGCGATGCGCTCGCGTTCCCGGTCGACGACGAGCCGCGTCGCGGCCGATTGCACGCGCCCGGCTGACAGCGCGGCGCCGCCGCGGCCCGAGCCCACCTTGCGCCACAGGACGGGCGAGACGTCCCAACCGTAGAGGCGATCGAGAATGCGCCGCGTCTCCTGGGCATCGACCAGGTCGTGGTCGAGCTCGCGGGTGCGCTCGACGGCCGCCCGGATCGCGTCCTTCGTGATCTCGTGGAACACCATGCGCTTGACGGGGACCTTCGGCTTGAGCGCTTCGAGCAGGTGCCAGGCGATCGCCTCGCCCTCGCGGTCTTCATCGGTGGCGAGCAGCAGTTCGTCGGCCTGCTTGAGCGCGCGCTTGAGCTCGGTGACGGTCTTCTTGCCGCGATCCGACTCGACGTAGAAGGGCTCGAAGTCGTTCTCGATGTCGATCGAGTACCGCCCGACGGAGGACTTCTTGAGGTCGGCGGGGATGTCCTTCTTGTCCGCAAGGTCGCGGATGTGCCCCACAGAAGAAAGCACCTCGTAGTCGTCGCCGAGGTAGGACTGGATCGACTTCATCTTCGTCGGTGACTCGACGATGACGAGCTTCTTGCTGCTGGTGGCCAACGGGGTCCTTTCGTCGGTGCACACCATACACACCTCTCACGGGAAGTCGCGCGGCGGCCCGGCCCGGGCGATCCCGTGCGCCGGCAGTCCCGCGTAGCGGACGACGACGCGCACGACGACGTCGAAGCCCTCGGTCGCGCACTCCGTGACGCTCGCCCCGACCGCCGCCGCCACGGCCGCGGCCTGCGCGCAGGGGTCGCCCGGCGACGCACCAGAGAGCGCGTCGGCGGCGGCCACCGCTGCGTTGTCCGCGGCGCCCGCCGCCCGTTGGGAGGCGACCGCGGCGCCCGAGACCACCGTGAGAGCGGCGGCCAGGACCGCGGCGGCGACCCCCGCGTGCAGCACGAGCGTCGTCCCCGCCATCACCGACCGCCCGTCAACGCGCAGCTGCGCCCCTGCACCGGCAGATCGATCACGCCGATGCGGGCGCGGTCGGTGACGGTCACGCACACGAGCTCACCGGGACGATCCACCGCGAGCCCGGCCGTCGGCGAGGTCGCGGCGACCGCGGCGACCGCCACCGCGGTGGAGTCGCCGCGGCCGAGGGCCCGGGCCGCGTCGGCCGCGGCATCCTGCATGCGCACCGCCCGCGCGCCGGCGCCGAGCGCGCCCAGACCGAGCAGGACGACCAGCACGAATGCCGGGAGCGCGACGGCGACTTCCGCCGTCACCGACCCGGCCTCGGCCGACGATCGCCGACGGCCGGGTCGGGCGCGGCTCACGCGACGGTCAGGGCACGTCGCACGAGATCGGTCAGGATGCCGCGCACCTCGTCGCTTCGCATGATCACGACGAGCAGACCGGCGAAGGCGACCGCCGCCATCGTGGCGATCGCGTACTCGGCCGTCGCCGCGCCGCTGTCGTCGGCCAGAAGCCGGCGGCGGGCGGCGCGCTGTGCGCGGGGCGTGAAGGGGTTCTCGGTCATGAGGTGTCCTCTCTCTTCTGGGTGGTGCCTTGTCGTGGTGGCGGATGGTGCGGGATCTCAGCCGAAGGGCAGGTCGGTCGTCGAGAGCACGGCCAGCACCAGCGGCGCCACGCCGAGCACGAGGAACGACGGCAGGGTGCAGACGCCGAGCGGCAGCAACAGACGCGAGCCCAGTCGCGCGGCTCGGGAGCGGCCCTCGATGCGCGCCCCGTGCCGTGCGCGCGTCGACTCCGCGCGCAGCAGCTCGACCGCGGGCACCCCGGCGGCACGCGAGAGATCGAGAACCTCGCGCACAGCCCGCGGCACCGTCTGCGGAGCCTCGCCGCCGACGGTCCGGTGCGACGGCTGCGAAGAGATCGCCGCGCTCACATGCGCGGCCGCACGGTCCAGCGAGACGCCGCCGCCCAACGCGATCGCATAGAGCTCGGCCTCGAGTCCGGGCAGTCCGGGGTCAGGCTGCGCGCGGCGCACGAGCGCGGCCGACCACGCGCGCCCCGCGATCAGCAGCAGCGCGCCGAGCACGATGCACGCCCACCCTCTCGGATCGGTGAGGAGAACACCCGCGGTATCGAACCCGAGAGCCATGCCGAGCACGACGCCGACGGCGGGCAGCCAGCCCATCAGGCGCGCCGTGGAGGCGGGCTCGGCGAGCGCCACCGACACGTCGTCGCGAGCATCGGCCGCATCACGCAGCCCCTCCGCGAAGGCACGCAGGGTGTCGCCCAGCGGTGCGCCGACCGCCGTCGCGACGCGCCACGCCGCGGCCACTTCGCGCCACGGAACCCCGGCCTCGGCGAGGGCAGCGGTCACGGACTCCCCCGCGCCGATGCGCCGCGCCGGTTCCCGCGCGTCGGGGGACGACGCCGCGACGAAGCGCCAGGCCGCCCGCGGCTCGACTCCGGCCTTCAACAGCACGGCCAGGCGGTGCACGACGTCGGCGATCTGCGCGAGGCGCGGTGCCGGCGCAGGGCACCCTATTCGCGCCACGGCTGGCACTCCTCGATCGCGAGGCGCCCAGCATCCAGCCGCAGCCGCCCCGCCCCCGCGAGTCGGCGCGCTCCCTCGACGGTGCGCCCCATGTGGAGCACGAGTCCGATGCCGCCCACAGCCTGCCTCGCAAGGGCCCCGTCGTCGAGGCCGGCGAGCGCGCCGAGCGCCTCGAGCCGGGGCGGGACCTCGGCGAGCCCGCTGGCGTGCACCGTGCCGGCCCCGCCGTCGTGCCCGGTGTTGAATGCCGCGAGCATCTCGCGGATCTCGGCTCCACGACACTCCCCCACGACGAGCCGGTCCGGGCGCATGCGCAGCGCCTCGCGCACGAGCCTTGCGAGGCCGATCTCGCCGACACCCTCGAGATTCGGCTGCCGCGCCTCCAACGCCACGTGATGCTCATGGGCGATCGCGAGCTCGGCGACATCCTCGATCGTGATGATCCTCTCGCCGGACGCCACTTCCGACAGCAGAGCCGCGAGCAGCGTCGTCTTGCCACTGCCGGCCGCACCCGTCACCAGCACGTTCACGCGGGCGGCGATCACCTCGCGCAGCCAGCTCTCCACCGCGGGGTCGCCGCCGAAGGTGCCCTGCGCGGCGATGTCGGACAGACGGGGGCGGGCCACGCGGGGGATACGGATCGACACCGCGGTGCCGGATGCCGAGACAGGCGGCAGGGCGACGTGCACACGGATGCCGGACTCCAGCCGCACGTCGACACACGGACTCGCATCATCGACATGCCGGCCGCCGGCGGCGATGAGCCCCACCGCGAGCTCGCGCACCGCCTCCTCGTCGGCGCGCCAGCGCGGGTCGCGCACCGCGCCCTTTCCGCGGTCGGCCCACAGCCCGCGGGACCCGTTGATGAAGACGTCGGTGACGGCAGGGTCATCCAGATAGAGACCGACCGGCTCGAGGGCGGCGGGCCTCGGCTCCGCGTCGGGCGCGGGCCCCGCCGCGGTTGGGACCGCCCCGTCACGCCCCACGTCTCCGAGCAGCGGCGTCGGCCCCGCGGGATTCGCGGCGGCGTCTGTGCCGTTGCGCAGGAGCGCCGCCCACTCGGCCGGAGTGCCGGCCGCACGTGACCCCGATGCGTCGGCGGGTGCGGCGGGCCGCATCGCAGCGCGCGGCGCGCCGCGCGGGTCGACACCGGGCAGCGCCCAGGGCGCGGGTCCGTCGGTGGGCTCGACAGGCCCCGAACGGTTGTCGTGTTCCTGGCGAGGGCGGACGACGAAGGGCGATGACATGTCGCGAGCGTAGGAGTGCGGCGTCACCCGAGACGTCGGCATGACGTGCAGACGGGGACAACTCGCGGGCCCCCTGGGTGAGGAGACCGAGTGCGCCCGCGTGTCCCCGCACCGCGGGGGCTGCAGTTTTCTGCGCCGGCGCCGGCAATAGATGCAGCCCGCGCAGAAAACTGCAGCCGCGAGCGCGAGCATAAGAGAAGGCGGCACTCCACGGGGGGAATGGAGTGCCGCCACGCGACACCCGGACGATGGGGGGTGAGGGTGCCGCAGATGCCGGATTCGATTGATCGGCCGCAGAAGAGCATATGCGCATTCAGTCCGGGGGCGCGCGAGAATCGACGCGATGACCTGCGGTATATCGGAACCCGCGCCTCCTCCGCCCGTCACGGCGCGTCACGGCGGTCGTCGTCGACGCGGGCGCACCGGTAGATTCGGGCCACGGAGCCGTCCTGCGGGCGACTCCCACCACCGGCCACGACACTCCCCGACGGCCGGGCAGCGGGCCGCACAGGCTGCCGTCGAACGTGAAGGAGCACCCGCGAGATGACCAACCCCATCGATCACCTTCTGCACGAGAACCGCCGGTTCGCCCCGCCGGAGCAGTTCGCCGCGGATGCCGTCGCCACCGCAGATCTGTATGCCCGCGCCGCGGACCCCGAGGTGTTCTGGGCCGAACGGGCACGCGAGACGATCGACTGGCGCACGCCGTTCACCGAGGTGCTCGACTGGTCGAACCCCCCGTTCGCCCGCTGGTTCGCCGACGGCGAGCTCAACGTGGCCTACAACTGCCTCGACCGGCACGTGGACGCGGGCCACGGCGACCGTGTCGCGCTGCTGTGGGAGGGCGAACCGGGCGACGAGCGCCGCATCACGTACGCCGAGCTGACCGACGAGGTCAAGCGGGTCGCGAACGTGCTGATCGGGTTCGGCGTCGAGCCGGGAGACCGCGTCGCCGTCTACCTCCCCATGATCCCCGAGGCCGTCGCCGCGATGCTCGCCGTGGCCCGCGTCGGCGCAGTGCACTCCGTCGTGTTCGGCGGGTTCTCGGCCGACAGCCTGCGCGCCCGGATCGACGACGCCGGCGCCAAAGTCGTCATCACCGCCGACGGCGGCTACCGCAAGGGCAAGGTCTCGCCGCTCAAGCCCGCCGTCGATGCGGCTCTGGCCGACCGAGGCGGCCAGGGGCCACAGGCGAGCGTCGAGCGCGTGCTCGTCGTGCGCCGCGGCGGCAACGACGTCGAGTGGATGCCGGAGCGCGACGTGTGGTGGCACGATGTCGTGCCCGCGGCATCCGGCGACCACGAGGCCCCCGCATTCGAGGCCGAGCATCCCCTCTTCGTGCTCTACACGTCGGGCACGACGGGCAGACCCAAGGGGATCCTGCACACCTCCGGCGGGTACCTGACGCAGTCGGCCTACACGCACCGCGCCGTGTTCGATCTGCATCCCGAGTCGGACGTGTATTGGTGCACCGCCGACGTCGGATGGATCACGGGACACACCTACGTGGTCTACGGCCCGCTCGCGAACGGCGCGACGCAGGTGCTCTACGAGGGCACGCCCGACTCCCCCCACCCGGGCCGATGGTGGGAGATCATCGAGAAGTACGGCGTCACGAGCTTCTACACGGCTCCCACGGCGATCCGCTCGTTCATGAAGATCGGCCGCACCGTGCCGCAGTCCTTCGACCTGTCGAGCCTGCGTGTGCTGGGCTCTGTGGGCGAGCCGATCAACCCCGAGGCCTGGATGTGGTACCGCGAGGTCATCGGCGGCGGCACCGCGCCCATCGTCGACACCTGGTGGCAGACCGAGACCGGCGCCATCATGATCTCGGCCCTCCCGGGCGTGACCGAGACCAAGCCGGGCAGCGCGCAGGTGCCGATGCCCGGCATCTCGGTGGACGTCGTCGACGAACAGGGACAGCACGTCGGCAACGACGCGGGAGGCCTGCTCGTCGCGACCAAGCCATGGCCGAGCATGCTGCGCGGAATCTGGGGCGACCCGGAGCGCTTCGTCGAGACCTACTGGGAGAAGTTCGCCGCACAGGGCTATTACTTCGCCGGAGACGGGGCGCGCCGCGACGAGGACGGCGACATCTGGCTGCTGGGCCGCGTCGACGACGTGATGAACGTCTCGGGGCACCGCCTCTCCACCGCCGAGATCGAGTCCGCGCTCGTCGCGCACGAGGCCACCGCCGAGGCCGCCGTGGTCGGTGCCGCCGACGAGACGACGGGACAGGCCGTCGTGGCGTTCGTGGTGCTCAAGCAGAGCTACCTCGACCGGCACAGTCCCGACGGCCTCGCGAAGGATCTGCGTGTGTGGGTGGGCGATCAGATCGGCCCGATCGCGCGGCCCCGCGACGTGTACATCGTCGGCGAGCTGCCGAAGACCCGGTCGGGCAAGATCATGCGTCGACTGCTGCGGGATGTCGCCGAGGGTCGCGAGGTGGGCGACACCACGACGTTGGCCGATGCGGCCGTCATGAACGTGATCAGCGCGCAGGTGCGCTGAGAGCCCGGCGGGGGCGGATGCCGCTAGGCGAGCGAGAAGACGACCTCGACCTCGACGGGCGAGTCCAGCGGCAGCACCGGCACCCCCACGGCCGAGCGTGCGTGCGTGCCGGCGTCGCCGAACACCTGGCCGAGCAGCTCGCTGGCACCGTTGATCACGCCGGGCTGCCCCGTGAAGTCGGGCACCGACGACACGAAGCCGGTCACCTTCACCACGCCGCCCAGGCGGTCGACGCCCCCCGCCGCGGCGGCTGCGGCCGCGATGGCGTTCAGGGCGCAGCGACGCGCGTAGCCCGCGGCATCCGAAGCCGGGACGAGACCTGCGCCGTCACCGACCTTTCCCGTCGCCGGCAGCGTGCCCTGTTCGAACGGCAGCTGACCGGCGGTGTAGACGAGATCGCCGTGCACCTTCGCCGGCACGTATGCCGCCACCGGCGGCACGACCTCGGGAAGCTCGATGCCGAGCTCGGCCAGGCGCGTCGAGATCGCCACGCTCACTGCCCCTCGAACTGCCGGGACGCCTCGGCTGCGGCGGAGAGGCCGGTGTTGGCCTGGCCGGCGCCGGCATCGGCGGGACGCTTGAAGTAGCCCACCAATCCACCCTCGGGGCCCGTCACGACCTGCACGAGCTCCCAGCCCTGCTTGCCCCAGTTGTTGAGGATCGCCGCCGTGTTGTGGATCATCAGCGGGGCGGTCAGGTACTCCCAGGTGGTCATCGATCTCCTCGGTTGTCTCAGGGCGTGTGTCTCGGGCGCGAGAACGGTGCGGCGAGCCGATTGGGTCATCGCTCAGGTAACTCGCTTACCATCAACCCTATGCCTGGTACGAAAAAGACGGCTACGGGTGTGCTCGCCGGTCTCGCCGGCCTCGTAGGCCTCAGCGCTGTCGCGGGTGTTCTGGTGACCGCAACCGTTACTCCCGCCATCGCCGTCTCGGGCGCCGCCGCGTCGAGCGCGATCACGATGTTCGACAACATGCCGAGCTACCTCGAGATCGAGGACCTGATGCTCCCGACCGAGATCTACGCCACGAACGACGACGGCGACGACGTGCAGCTCGCGCGCTTCTACGATCAGAACAGGCTCCCCGTCGAATACGACGAGATCGCCCCGATCGTCTACGACGCGATCCTCTCGAGCGAGGACCCGCGCTACTACAACCACGGCGGCGTCGATCTGATCGGCACGACCCGCGCGGCGATCTCGAACGTCACCGGGTCGGGTCAGACGCAGGGCGGTTCCTCCATTAGCCAGCAGTACGTCAAGAACGTGCTCGTGCAGCGCTGCGAGTCCGAGGCGGAGGACGACGAGACGCTGCGCGCGTGCTGGGAGGACGCGACGACGGCTTCCGGGATGGAAGGCATCGAGCGCAAGCTGCAGGAGGTGCGCTACGCGATCGCCCTCGAACAGCGCTACTCGAAGAACGACATCCTGCTGGGCTATCTCAACATCGCCAACTTCGGCGGCACGACCTATGGCATCGAGGCGGCGGCCCGGTACTACTTCAACACGTCTGCGTCGGAGCTGAACATCAACCAGTCCGCCACGCTCGCGGGCATGGTGCAGAACCCGAACACCTATCGCATCGACCGTCCCGACAGCGAGGTCAACGGCGAGGAGAACGGCTACGCGCAGACGCTGCAGCGACGCAACTACGTCGTCGAGCGGCTCTACGACGACGGCAAGATCACCGAAGAGCAGTACAACACGGTGCTCGACGCGCCCATCACCCCCGACATCCAGCCCTCGTCGCAGGGCTGCGTCGCGGCCGACGGCGCGGCGTTCTTCTGCGACTACGTGCGCACGATCATCGAGAACGACGAGGCCTTCGGCGCCACGCCCGAGGAGCGCGAAGCGATCCTGAGCCGCGGTGGGCTGAAGGTCTACACGACGCTCGATCTCGACCTGCAGGCCGCTGCGGACGAGGCGATCGCCATCGTGCCCGACACCCACCCGGACCTCGACCTGGGCGCGACGGGCGTGCAGATCGAACCCGACACGGGGCGGGTGCTCTCGATGGTGCAGAACCGCAAGTACTCGCAGGATGCCGACCTGACATCGAGCGACCCGTCGTATACGTCCATCAACTACAACACCCGCAAGGTCAACGGCGGGTCCAACGGGTTCCCCGTGGGCTCCACGTACAAGCTGTTCACCCTGCTGAACTGGCTCGAGCACGGGCACTCGGTCAACGAGATCATCGACGGCCGCCAGCGCAACTTCACCATCCAGCTCGGCTGCGGCTTCGGCACCCAGCGCATCACCCCGGGGCAGATCAACAACTTCCAGGGCGTCGGCGGGTACAACGGCACGCCCATGCGCTTCACGGCGGACTCACTCAACACCGGCTTCCTCGCGATGAGCGAGCAGGTCTCGGTGTGCGATACCAACAAGATCGCCGACCGCATGGGCGTCACGCTCGCCAACGGGTGGTCGACGTACGAGTCCCGTCCCGACGACGGCTACCAGGCGAACGTCGCGTACGACATCCTCGGGTCGAAGAACATCGCCCCGATCGACATGGCGGGTGCGTACGCGACCATCGCGAACGAGGGTGTGTACTGCGAACCTCAGGCGATCGATCGCGTGCTCGGGCCGGACGGCGAAGAGCTGCCGATCCCCGAGAGCAGCTGCGATCGCGTGCTCGACGAAGCCGTTGCGGCGACCGCAGCGTACACCCTCGAAGGCGTCCTCAACGGCGGCTCGGCGGTCACGTCGCGCATCTACGACGGCGTGCCGGCGTTCGGCAAGACCGGAATCCACGAGCAGGAGCAGACGTGGATGGACGGTTCGAGCACCGAAGTCACGACCGTCGTCTGGGTGGGCAATGTCACCGGCCACGGCCGCCTCGACTACAACTACGCCAACGGTCTGTCGCTCTGGCAGATGCGCCACTCCATCTGGCCGGCGATGCAGGGTGCCGCGAACGCCAAGTTCGGCGGCGAGGCATTCCCCTCCCCCGACGACACCCTGACCCGCCAGGTCTACCGCGACCTGCCGAGCGTGATCGGACAGTCGATCGAAGAAGCACGGAGCACCCTCACCGCCGCCGGCTTCAGCGTCAATGTCGGCGGCCCCGTCGACGGCACCCGCGCCGAGGGGACGATCGAGCGGCAGGATCCGGGAGCGGGCCAGGTCCGCGGAGCGGTCACGGTCACGATCTACCCGAGCAACGGCGACGGAGCCACGGTTCCCGACGTGGTCGGCATGAGCCCGGATGCGGCGATCGGCGAGATCCGGGGCGCCGGGTTCGGCGATCCATCGGTCAGTTGTGAAGAGAACGAGGACGCCAGCGAGGACGGCACCGTCGTCGCGATGTCGCCGAGCGGCGGCACCTCGACGAACCGCAACGAATCGGTGTCGATCACGGTCGAACGCACCGACTGCTCGTGACGACGCTCCGCTCGAGCGCGCCCCGCATCCTCGCGACGCTGGGCGCGCTCGGCGCTGCCGCGGCGGTCTGGGGCATCGGCATCGAACGCCACCTCTACACGGTGCGGCGTGAGACGCTGCCGGTGCTCCCCGTCGGTTCGGCGCCCCTGCGCATCCTGCACATCTCCGACATCCACATGGCGCCCTGGCAGCGGCGCAAGCAGCGGTGGGTCGCATCTCTCGCAGCCCTCGAGCCCGACCTCGTCGTCAACACCGGCGACAACCTGGGGCACCCCGCCGGACTGGCGGGGGTGCGCGCCGCACTGGATGGACTGCGCGGCGTGCCCGGCGTGTACGTGCACGGGTCCAACGATCTATTTGCGCCGCAGCCCCGCAATCCCCTGCGATACTTCCTGGGTCCATCGAGCCGCCTTCCGGCGGTGACCAGGATCGACACGGCCGCGATGGACCGCTACCTGACGGACGAGCTGGGGTGGACGTCACTCAACGATGCCGCAGCGCGGGTGGATGTCGGGGGTCGCTCGGTCGACGCATTCGGGGTCAACGACGCCCATCACGGGCTCGATCGGCTCGACCGGGTGCCCGAGCTGACGGCGGCGCTGCGCGCCGGGCCCGGGGCCCCGGAGGCCACGATCGGGGTGACCCACGCCCCGTACCGGCGGGTGCTCGACTCGTTCACCGGAGCGGGCGCGGACGCGCTCTTCGCCGGCCACACGCACGGCGGCCAGGTGCGTGTGCCGGGCGTCGGTGCGCTCGTGGCCAACTGCGACCTGCCACTGCGCCAGACTCGCGGGCTGTCAGAGTGGCAGGCCGCCGGCCGCCGCGTGCCACTGCACGTCAGTGCCGGGCTGGGCCATTCCATCTATGCTCCGGTGCGTTTCGCCTGCCGTCCCGAGACGACTCTGCTCACGCTCGTCGCCCGACCCGCGGACTGAGCCCGTTCGTCGCTCGAGCTGAGTTCGGGTAGACTCGGGGGGTTGCCACGGGGTGTGGCGCAGCTTGGTAGCGCGCGTCGTTCGGGACGACGAGGCCGCAGGTTCAAATCCTGTCACCCCGACCAGCAGGGAGGGTCCGTTTCACGGCGGGCCCTCCCTTCGTCGTCCATGCCCCTCCCCCATCGTCGAAGACGCCGCGCGCACGCCCGGGTTGAAACGTGGGCGAAACGAGGGGGCCATAGGGTTGGCCGCATGCCCGACAGCACGATGACGACCCCCAACTCGATCGACCTCGCCGACTTCGCGGTCGGGCTGCCCAAGGCCGAGCTGCACCTGCACCTCGAGGGCACCCTCGAGCCGGAGCTCAAGTTCGCCCTCGCGGCACGCAACGGCATCCAGCTGCCGGAGAGCACCGTGGACGAGGTGCGCGCGACCTACGACTTCACCGACCTCACCAGCTTCCTCGCCGTCTACTACCCGGCGATGCGCGTGCTCGTGACGCCCGAGGATTTCCACGACCTGGCCTGGGACTACCTGCAGCGCGCCGCCACGCAGGGGGTGGTGCACGCCGAACTCTTCTTCGACCCGCAGGCACACACCAGCCGCGGGGTGCCCTTCGCCGACGTCATCGGCGGCTACCGCCGCGCCATCGTGCGAGCCGAGAAGGAGCTGGGCGTCTCCGCGGAGCTCGTGCTGTGCTTTCTGCGCGACTTCTCCGCCGAGTACGCGATGGCCACCCTCATGGAGGCGCTGCCCTACAAGCAGTGGATCGTCGGGGTGGGGCTCGACTCCGACGAACGCGGCAACCCGCCCGCGAAGTTCACCGACGTGTTCGCCCGCGCCCGCGCGGAGGGGTTCCTGCTCACGATGCACTGCGACATCGATCAGCCGGGCTCGATCGAGCACATCCGCCAGGTGATCGAGGACATCGGCGTCGACCGCATCGACCACGGCACCAACATCCTCGAGGACGACCGCCTGGTCGAGATCGTCCGCGAACGCGGCATCGGCCTGACCTGCTGCCCCGTCTCGAACTCGTTCGTCACGGCCCAGATGAAGGCCGACGAGATCGTCGCGCTGCTGCGCCGCGGCATCCGTGTCACGATCAACTCGGACGACCCCGCGTACTTCGGCGGGTATGTGGCCGACAACTACGTCGCGCTCGCCCGTGAGGCGGGCCTGGATGCCGCCACGCTGGCGCAGCTGGCGGTCAACTCGTTCGAGGCGTCCTGGCTCACACCGGGGCGCGCGGCGGCCTACGTCGAGCGCGTGCGTGGGTACGCGGCGCAACACGGCGTCGATCTGCCCGCCTCGTAGACTGGGCGGGCCGCGCATCGCCCGGCGACACCCGTGAACCCTGCCGCTGGAGTGGAATGACAGAGCCTGCCGCGCGCCCCGTCGAAGAACCGATCGACAGCCCCGCCGTCCCGCGCCTGGTCGCGTTCGACCTCGACGACACGCTCGCACCGTCGAAGAGCGCGATCCCGGGCCGGATCGGCGAGCAGCTGCTGGCCCTGGCCGACCGCGTCGAGGTCGCGGTCATCTCGGGCGGCCAGCTCGAGCAGTTCCGCACGCAGGTGGTGGACCGGCTGCCGGATGCCGCGGCATCCACACTCGCGCACCTGCATCTGATGCCCACGTGCGGCACCCAGTACTACCGCTTCGAGGACGGGTCGCTGCAGACCGTCTATGCGCACGCGCTGTCGGCCGACGAGAAGTCCCGCGCGCTCGCCGCTGTGGAGGAGGAGGCACGACGCCTTGAACTGTGGGAGCACGACACATGGGGAGAGATCCTCGAAGACCGCGGCTCGCAGATCACGTTCTCGGCGCTGGGGCAGCGCGCGCCGCTCGAGGCGAAGATGGCCTGGGACCCCACGGGATCGAAGAAGGCGGCGCTGCGCGATGCGGTGGCGGCTCGAATCCCGGACCTCGAGGTGCGCTCGGGCGGATCCACCTCGGTCGACATCACGCACCACGGCATCGACAAGGCGTACGGCATGACCAGGCTGGCGGAGCAGACCGGCATCCCCCTGTCGCACATGCTCTTCGTCGGCGACCGGCTGGATGACGGCGGCAACGACTACCCCGTGCTCGCCCTGGGCGTGCCCTGCCAGGCGGTCGGCGGGTGGGAGGAGACGGTCGCGTTCCTCGACACGCTCATCCCCACGCTGCCCCCGCGCTGAGAACGCGCAGCCTCACGGCGCGGGCGGCGCATCCGTGCCGCCGCCTGCCGATCCGCGCAGCATCAGCGCCACGCCGGTGAGCAGCGACACGGCCGCGGTGCCCACGAGCAGTGCCGCCAGCCCCAGAACAGGGATCAGCGGGCCGGCGACGGCGGGCGCGGCGACCGAGCCCACGGCGCCCACGACGAGGCACCCCGTGAACGCCGCCCCCGCGCGGTCGGGAACCCGCTCGGCGGTCCACACCGCCAGTATGGCGGAGCCCGTCATGTACGCCGCGCCGAAGACGGCCGCCGATACGGCAGTGGCCGCCACCGAGTCTGCGGCCAGCGCGAGCAGCGTGAGCGCCGCGGCCACCGCGATCAGGCACGTCGCGGCCACTCTGGAGCTGCCCCAGCGCCGCGCGAGCGCCCCCGTCGTCACGGCCACCACGCCGGTGAGACCGACGACCGCGTAGAGGCCGGGAGCCGCCGCAGCGGGCAGATCGCCGGTCTCGATGCGGTCCGCCGCGTAGGTGAAGTAGATCACCGTGACGGCGAAGTAGACGAGGGAGTAGATGCCCGGGGCGCGCAATCGCCGAGCCAGCTCGGCCAGGCGCCACCCGCCCTCGTGGGGGGATGTCGGCTCCGTCCGAGGCGTCAGGCTGACATTGGCGACAGCCGCGCCCGCGGCGGCGAGCGCGAGACCGACCCAGACCAGCCGCCACGTTCCCCAGATGCCGAGCAGGCCCAGAAGCCCCAGCAGCACGAGCCCACCGCTCGTGCCGGTCGTGATGATCGCGAGCGTCCGGGGCTGGTGACGTGAGGGCACCGCTCGCGTCACGATGTCGGAGTAGGGCGCCCAGACCCAGCCTCCGGCGCTGCCCGCCAGCACCGCGCCGACGGCGAGCAGCCCGGGCGAATCGGCCAGCATGACGATGGCGGCGCCCAGCGCACCGCACGCTCCCCCCACCGTCGTGGGAGCGCGCGAGCCGTACCGGGCCGCCAGCAGCCGTGCAAGCAGCAGGCCGGCAAGGTACCCGGCGAACGTCGCGCTGGCGATGAGGCCGAGCACCGGCTCCGACAGCCCGAGATCCTCCTGGATATCGGGCAGTGTGAGCCCGTAGGCGTAGCGGGCCACCCCGAACGCGACGCCGACCACCGCCGCTCCGGCGACGCCGATCCGGGCGCTGACCGACAGCGTCATCGACTCCCCCGTCCTCGCGGCATCCGCCCGCGCTGCCCGTCCCGGCGACGCCGCGCCGGAACGGGAGACTAACGCGGGGCACGGACTGTGCACACCCGGGTTGACGTCGTGCGCCCGGGACGCCTCACGCCGTGGCGACCCCCGCGACCTCGGGCGAGACCGGCACGAGCCGGGTGAGCTGGGTGACGTGCTGGGGCCCGAGCTCGTCGAGCGATGAGACGCCGAGAAGGCGCATCGTGCGCTCGATCTCGCTGCGCAGGATCGCGATCATACGGTCGACGCCCTCGCGACCGCCCGCCATGAGCCCGTATAGGTAGGCGCGTCCCACGAGGGTGAACTTGGCGCCGAGGGCAATCGAGGCGACGATGTCCGCGCCGTTCATGATGCCCGTGTCGACCATGATCGTCGCGTCCTTGCCCACCTCGCGCACGACGTGCGGCAGCAGGTGGAACGGGATCGGAGCGCGGTCGAGCTGGCGGCCGCCGTGGTTGGACAGGATGATCCCGTCCACTCCCAGATCGACCAGCCGCGCGGCATCCTCGACGTTCTGCACACCCTTGATCACGATCTTGCCGGGCCAGATGTCGCGGATGACGGCGAGGTCGTCGTAGCTGATCGTGGGGTCCATCGCAGCATCCAGCAGCTCACCCACGGTGCCGCCGGTGGACGACAGCGACGCGAACTCGAGCTTCGGGGTGGTGAGGAAGTCGAACCACCACCACGGCCGTGGGATCGCGTTGATGATGGTGCCGAGCGTCAGCTGCGGCGGGATCGAGAACCCGTTGCGCTTGTCGCGCAGCCGTGCACCGGCGACAGGCGTATCGACCGTGAACATGAGGGTGTCGAATCCCGCCTCGGCCGCGCGCCGGGCGAGCCCGTACGAGATCTCGCGGTCGCGCATCACGTACAGCTGAAACCAGTTGCGCCCGTGCGGATTGGCGGCCCTGACGTCTTCGATCGACGTGGTGCCGAGGGTCGAAAGGGTGAACGGGATGCCGGCGGCGGCCGCCGCGGACGCCCCGGCGATCTCGCCCTCCGTCTGCATGAGCCGGGTGAAGCCCGTGGGGGCGATCCCGAAGGGCAGCGCGGCGGGTCCGCCGAGGATCGTCGTCGACGTGTCGACGTCGGCGGCGGGCCGCAGCACCGAGGGATGGAACTCGACGTCCTCGAACGCGAGCCGCGCGCGGCCCAGCGAGAGCTCGCCCTCGGCGGCGCCGTCGGTGTAGTCGAACGCGGCCTTGGGAGTGCGGCGCTTGGCGATCGTGCGCAGATCGGCGATCGTGAGCGCAGCATCCAGCCGGCGCTTCTTGCCGTTGAGCTCGGGCTTCTTGAACTGCATCAGCTCGAGCAGCTCGGCGGGGTTGGGCAGCTGGCGGGCGACCATGGTGGGTCCTTTCCTCAGGAGCGGGCGAGGCCCGCGTGGTCGTAGTAGCCGGTGATGTGGGCCTGGATGCGGGCGCGCGCGCCCTCGGGGTCGCCCTCGCGCACGGCGGTCAGGATGCGGCGGTGCTCCTGCCGCAGACGCGCAGCCGTGCCCGCCCAATCGGTGATCCGCTCGGCGCCCTCGCGCACGTAGTCCTCGATCGAACTGCGCAGGCCGGCCATCACGGCGGCGACGACGATGTTGCCGGAGGCCTCGGCGAGCGTGAGGTGGAACTGCGCGTCGAGGGCCAGGAACTCGGCGGCCGTGAGGTCGTCGCGCTCCATCGCATCGAGCACGGCTACGGCGGGAGCGAGATCGGCGTCCCCGGCGCGGGCGAGGCTGTCGACCACGCCGCCCTCGAGCAGCAGGCGGGTCTGCACGATGTCGCCCAGCGGAAAGCCCTGCGCGGCGACCTGCAGGCGCAGGAGCGCCGCCATGCCCCCGTGGGGCGTGGCGATGATGATGGCGCCGGCGGCGGGACCGGATCCGGTGCCGGTGCGAACGAGACCGAGCACCTCGAGCACGCGCAGCGCCTCGCGCACGCTCGATCTGCCGACGCCGAGCGTCGTCGCAAGCTCACGCTCCGGCGGAAGTCGATCGCCGGGCGTGAAGCGACCGTCGATCAGTCCGGCCTCGATGTGCTCAAGCACCACCTGCCACGCCTTGCGTGCATCGGTCGGGCTCTGCATGCGGCATCCCCCATCAGCCCGTCGTGTGGTCAGACCACGCTAGCGCGTGTGGTCAGACCATGCAAGACCGGGCGACGAGGGGTCGTCCGCACCGCGAGCAGGCGAACGGTGGACGTGCGCTCAGACGCCGGCGTATCCCGCGGGGTTGGACTGCTGCCAGTGCCAGTAGTCGCGGCACGCGTCGTCGATCGTCAGGCGTGTCTGCCATCCCAGCTCGCGCGCCGCTTTGGCCGGATCGCAGTACGTCGCCGCGACATCCCCCGGGCGGCGGGGCATGATCTGTTTCGGCAGCTCATGCCCCACGGCCTTCTCGAACGCCGCGACGAGCCCGAGCACGCTCACCGGCACCCCCGTGCCGAGGTTGTAGACGGCATACCCCGGCGCGGACTTCTCCAGTGCCGCGACGTGTCCCTCGGCGAGGTCGACGACGTGGATGTAGTCGCGCAGTCCCGTTCCATCGGGGGTGTCGTAGTCGTCGCCGAAGACGCCGACGCGCTCGAGCGATCCGATCGCGACCCGCGAGACGTAGGGCATCAGATTGTTCGGGATGCCGGCGGGGTCCTCGCCGATCAGACCGCTGGGGTGCGCGCCCACGGGGTTGAAATACCGCAGGACGGTGACGTTCAGCTCCGGGTTCACCGACGCCACGTCGGCGAGCACGACCTCGTTCATGCGCTTGGACTTCGAGTACGGGTTCGACAGATCGACGCTCGTCGTCGCCTCTTCGGTGAACGGCAGATCGACCGGATCGGCGTACACCGTGCCCGTGCTCGAGAACACGAACGAGCGGATGCCGCGGGCGATGCCCACGCGCAGGAGCGCGAAGGTGGTCCCGAGGTTGTTCGCGTAGTACTGCAGAGGCTTCTGCGTCGACTCCCCCACCGCTTTGAAGGCGGCGAAATGGATGATGGCGTCGAAGGGGCCGTGCTCGTCGAAGGCCTTCTCGACCACTGCATCGTCGGTGATGTCGCCCACGACGAGCGGCGCGGTCCGATCCGTGATCCGCGCGACGCGCTCAGCGGCCGCCGAGTGCGTGCCCGAGAGGTCGTCGAGCAGCACCGCATCGTGCCCGGCATCCAGGAGGGCCACGGCCGTGTGCGCGCCGATATAGCCGGCCCCGCCGGCAAGAAGTACTCGCATACCGCCAGCCTAGCCGTCGGCGTCGACGCTCTCGGGGGTGAGGCGTCCACCCGATTCCTGCAGGTAGCACGCGCCGCACAGCGACTCGTACGTGACGAGATGATCGCTCCCGGTGCCCGCCGTGGCGGCGTCGATCGCGACCTGGTCGCCGTCGAAGATGAAGCGCCCGCCGATCACGCGCCCGTTGAAGACCGCCTTGCGACCGCACCGGCAGATCGTCTTGAGCTCCTCGAGCGAATGGGCGATCTCGAGCAGGCGTCGCGAGCCCGGGAAGGCCGCCGTGCGGAAGTCCGTGCGGATGCCGTAGGCGAGAACGGGGATGCCGTCGGCGATCGCGATGCGGAACAGGTCGTCGACCTGGCGCGGCCGCAGGAACTGCGCCTCGTCGACCATCAGGCATGCGACGTCCGCGACCCGGCCGTCGGGGATCAGCGCCGCCTCGGCGCGCTCCCGAGCCCGGGCCCGGTGGTGGCCGAAGAGCTGCCGCGCGTCGTCGGAGGGGCCGATCAGAAAATCGACGGGGCGCGTCACTCCCAGGCGCGAGGCGATCTGGTCGGCGCCCTTGGTGTCGATCGCCGGCTTGGCCAGCAGCACCTGCTGTCCGCGCTCCTCGTAGTTGTACGCGGCCTGGAGCAGCGCCGTGGACTTCCCCGAGTTCATCGCGCCGTAGCGGAAATAGAGTTTGGCCACCCGCCGAGTCTACGATCCCCCGCCGGCGGGGCCGACGCGCCGCTATGCCCGCAGCGTGAGCGTCTGCGCCGTGCGCTCGAGCGCCGTGCGCGCGGCGGCGGCATCCGTGTTCAGCGTCTCACCGTGGCTCGGAATGAGCTCGCCGAGCCGCGGCTGCCACGCCTCGATGCGATCGGGGAAGCACGTCTTCAGCAGTCCGAGCATGATCGAGACGGCCGTGGAAGCCCCGGGCGAGGCGCCGAGCAGGCCCGCGATGGAGCCGTCCTTGGCGGCGATCACCTCGGTCCCGAACTGCAGCACACCACCCTTGTCGGGATCCTTCTTCATCACCTGCGCCCGCTGGCCGGCGTTGAGCAGCTCCCAGTCCTCGTCCTTCGCGGACGGCATGAACTCTCGCAGGCTCGCGACCTTGTCCTTGTGCGACTTCAGCAGCTCGCCCACGAGGTAGCTGATCAGCGAGGGGTTGTCGATGGCCACCTTCAACATCGGCAGGATGTTGCCGGGCCGCACCTGGGTGATCAGGTCGAGCATCGAGCCCCGCTTGAGGAACTTGGGGCTGAACGTCGCGAACGGGCCGAAGAGCAGCGAGGCCTCGCCATCGACGACGCGGGTGTCGAGGTGCGGGACGGACATCGGCGGAGCGCCGACGCTCGCCTGCGAGTACACCTTGGCACGGTGCTTCGAGACGATCGCGGGGTCGGAGGTCTTGAGCCACTGCCCGCCGATGGGGAACACGCCGTACCCCGAGATCTCGGGGATGCCCGAGCGCTGCAGCAGCTTGAGCGCCCAGCCACCCGCGCCCACGAAGACGAAGCGCGCATCGATGCTGCCCGGCGTGCGTCCGATCTCGTTGCGGTAGTCGACCTTCCACGTGCCGTCCGAGCGCTGCGTGAGGTTCTTCACCTCGCGGTTGGTCAGCACCTGCGCGCCGCGCGCGGCGAGGTGGTCGAACATCTGTCGCGTGAGAGCCCCGAAGTCGACGTCGGTTCCGGCCGGCACCCGCGTGGCGGCGAACGGCTCATCGCTCTTCAGCCGCTGCTTCATCAGCAGCGGCGCCCACTGGTTGATGACCCGCGAATCCTCGCTGTACTCGATTCCGGCGAACAGCGGCTGCTCCCGGAGCGACTCGTAGCGCTTCTTGAGATAGGCCACGTCCTTCTCGCCGCGCACGAACGTCATGTGCGGGGTCGAGTTGATGAACGTCGAGGGAGCGTCGAGAACGCCGCGCTCCACCAGGGACGACCAGAACTGCCGGCTCTGCTGGAACTGCTCATTGATCGTGATGGCCTTGGCGGGATCGACCGACCCGTCCGCTGCCGGCGGCATGTAGTTCAACTCGCACAGGGCCGCGTGCCCCGTGCCGGCGTTGTTCCAGGCGTTCGAGCTCTCGAGGGCGACGTCTTCGAGCCTCTCGAAGACGGTGATCTTCCAATCGGGCTGAAGCTCGGACAGCAGTGTGCCAAGGGTGGCGCTCATGATGCCACCCCCGATCAGGGCGACGTCGACGGTTTCACTCACCCGACCATCCTAGGTGCGGCCCGTGCCCGAACTCGCCGGCGGGCGATGTCGCGCGGACGGGGAATATCGGCCTCAGGATCGACGGGCGGCGACGATCTCGGCGATCTGAACCGCGTTCAGCGCCGCCCCCTTGCGCAGGTTGTCATTGCTGACGAAGATCACGAGTCCCTTGCCGGCCGGGGCGGACTGGTCGGCGCGGATACGACCGACGAAGCTCGGGTCCTTGCCGGCGGCGTGCAACGGGGTCGGCACCTCCTGCAGGGCGACACCGGCGGCATCCGCCAGCACCTCACGCGCACGCTCGGGCGTGATCTCGCGGGCGAACTCGACGTGGATCGACAACGAGTGGCCCGTGAAGACCGGAACACGCACGCAGGTGCCGGCGACCGGCAGCTCGGGCAGCTCGAGGATCTTGCGGCTCTCGTTGCGCAGCTTCTTTTCTTCGTCGGTCTCGTTGTCGCCGTCGTCGACGAGACTGCCGGCGAACGGGATGACGTCGAAGGCGATCGGCGCGACGTACTTCTCCGGCTCCGGGAAGTCCACGGCCGAGCCGTCGTGCACGAGCCGCAGGGTGTCCCCCTGCTCGAGCGCGCTCTCGACCTGCCCCAGCAGCTCCTGCGCACCGGCGAGCCCCGATCCGCTCACCGCCTGGTACGTGCTGACGACCAGACGCGTGAGACCGGCCTCGGCGTGCAGCGGCTTGAGGACGGGCATGGCCGCCATCGTCGTGCAGTTCGGGTTGGCGATGATGCCCTTGACGGCCTGATCGATCGCGTGGGGGTTGACCTCGCTGACCACGAGCGGCACCTCGGGGTCCATGCGCCAGGCACTGGAGTTGTCGATGACGCTCGCCCCGGCCTCGGCGAACCGGGGCGCGTGGGCGCGACTGCCGGTCGCGCCCGCGGAGAACAGGGCGATCTCGATGCCCGCAGGATCGGCCGTCGCGATGTCCTCGACCGGGATGGGATGCCCGTCGAAGTCGATCGTCGTGCCCGCGGAGCGAGCCGTGGCGAACAGCCGCAGCTCACGGATCGGGAACGCACGCTCGGCGAGAATCTCGCGCATGACGGCGCCCACCTGACCGGTGGCGCCCACGACGGCGAGAGAGACTCCGGAGTCTGCGATACGGGTCATAGGTCTGCTTCCTCGTTTCGTCAGCGATCGGGCGCCGGGCGCCCGCGCGAATCAGCGGCCGGTGCCGGCGTGCACCGTCGCCTCGACGTCGCCGTCGAGGCCGTACGCCGTGTGGACGACGCGCGCCGCCTCGGCCAGGTCGTTCGAGCGGACCACGACCGAGATGCGAACCTCACTCGTCGAGATCATCTCGATGTTGATGCCGGAGACGCTCAGCGCCTCGAACAGGGTCGCCGATACGCCGGAGTGCGTGCGCATGCCCGCCCCGACGACGGAGAGCTTGCCGACCTGATCGTCGTGCACGAGGCTCTCGAAGCCCACCTCGGACTTGTCGCCGGCGAGGGCCTTGATCGCCCCCGGGGAGTCGCTCTTGGGCAGCGTGAACGAGATGTCGGTGCGTCCCGTCGCGGCCGCCGAGACGTTCTGCACGATCATGTCGACGTTCGCCCCCGACTCGGCGACGATGCGGAAGATCTCGGCCGCCTTGCCCGGGACGTCCGGAACGCCGAGCACGGTGATCTTGGCCTGGCCGAGATCGGTGGCCACTCCGGTGACGATGGGCTCTTCCATGGCGTCTCCCTGCTGTGCAAGCGCCGCCCGGCGCTTCTCGTCGAGGACGAGGGTGCCCTCGCCCGAGGTGAAAGTGGACCGTGCGTGGATGAGAACGCCGTGTCGGCGCGCATATTCCACCGCGCGGATGTAGAGGACTTTCGCGCCGTTCGCGGCGAGCTCGAGCATCTCCTCGCTCGAGATCGCGCTCAGCTTGTGCGCGCGCGGCACGATGCGGGGGTCCGCCGTGAAGATGCCGTCGACGTCGCTGTAGATCTCGCACACGTCGGCCTTCAGCGCAGCTGCCAGCGCGACCGCCGTCGTGTCGGAGCCGCCGCGGCCGAGCGTGGTGATGTCTCGCGTGTCGCGATTGAACCCCTGGAAGCCCGCGACGATGACGATCGCGCCCTCGTCGAGCGCTTCGCGCAGGCGAACGGGCGTGACGTCGACGATGCGGGCGGCGCCGTGGGTGGCATCGGTGATCATCCCCGCCTGGCTGCCCGTGAAGGAACGCGCCTCGAAGCCCATCGAGTGGATCGCCATCGCCAGCAGCGCCATCGAGATGCGCTCGCCGCTCGAGAGCAGCATGTCGAGTTCGCGCGGCGCCGGAATGGGAGCCACGTCGTCGGCGAGCTCGAGCAGCTCGTCGGTAGTGTCGCCCATCGCGCTCACGGCCACGACGACGTCGTTGCCCGCCCGCCGCGTGTCGACGATCCGCTTGGCGACCCTCTTGATGCTCTCGGCGTCGGCGACGGACGAGCCGCCGTACTTCTGCACGATAAGCGCCACGTGGATCTCCCGGGGGTGAAGGACGCGCGGTTTGCGCGTCCGACGGACCATTCTACGGAAGAGGTCATGCGGCCCACGTCATATGCCCGTCGCGGCGCCCAGCCGCGACGGTGCGGGAGATGCCGTCGGACACCGTGCGCGCCGCCGGGGAAAGGTATGATCGGGGACGGATTTCGGCACCCGTTCAGGTCAGGAGGAAAGCGGCAGCATGCACGAACGCCGCCGCGGATGGTTCTCGTCCCTGGGCCACCTCATCCGCACCGACCACACCTCGCACGCCATGACGGCGACGCTGCCGATCATCGACGACGCGATGGCCGTTCGCATCCTCGATCTCGCCGTGCGCATCGGCGAGACCATGCTCGCGACGGGTGCCCCGGCGAGCGAGGTCACGCTCACGATCATCCGCTCCGCGGCCGCCTACGGCCTCGACCCGGTGCACGTGGACGTGACCTACAACTCGATCACCGCCGCGCATCACCGCAGCGGCGCAGCGCGACCGATCACGCTGATGCGCGTCGTGCGTGTCACCGCGCCCGATCACACCAAGCTCCAGCGCCTGCAGGCGCTCGTGAACGAGATCGCAAGAGGGCTCGACCTCGAGGCTGCGCGCGAACAGTATCGCGCCATCCGCAGCGCCCCGTTCCGGTATCCGCCCCTCATGGTCGTCTCGTCGCAGGCGCTGCTCGCGGGCGGCGTCAGCCTCGTGTTCGGCGCCAACCTGCTCGTGTTCGTCATCGCCTACTTCGCCGGTGCGATGGCGGCGTTGACGCAGTTCGCGCTGGCGAAAGTGCGGGTGCCCTTCTTCTTCAGCCAGATCGCCGGCGCCTTCGTGCTGACGATGGTGGCGGCCGCCTCGCCGCTGCTGGCCCAGACCGGCCTGGTCGCCGAGGGCGTCGTCCGCCCGACGATGATCGTGGCGTCCGCCATCGTCCTCATGCTCGCGGGCCTCACCGTCGTCGGGGCCGCGCAGGATGCGATCGACGGGTTCGCCCTCACCGCGCTCGGGCGCATCCTCGATCTGACGATCAACACTCTCGGCGTCGTGCTCGGCATCCTCGCCGGGCTGCAATTCGCGGGCCTGATCGGCATCACGATGGCGCCGCCCACCGCCGCGCTGCCTTTCGGAACGATTCCGCTGCAGTTCCTCGGCGCAGTGATGATCGCGATCGCGGTGACGGTCTACAACGGAGCCGGCATCCGGATCGTCCTGGTCAGCGCCGCGCTGAGTCTCGTCGCCTGGGCGGGGTTCCTCGGCGCGACGCTGGTCGGCCTCGAGACGGCGGCGGCGAGCGGGATCGGCGCGTTCTCCGCGAGCTTCCTGGGCATCGTCGTCGCCTATCGTCTGCACGTGCCGTCGGTCGCGATCGCGACCGCGGCGATCCTTCCGATGGTTCCCGGTGGCGCCGTGTTCCGGGGCCTGCTCGGCATCGTCGAGGCGGGCGAGGATCCCCAACTCATGCTCGCCGGCTTCGCGGCGCTGGCAGCCGCAGCCGTCGTCGGCATGAGCCTGGCAGTGGGAGCGACGCTGGGGATCTACCTGGGGCAGCCCGTGCGCGCCTCACTCGGCAGCGTGATCCGCGGACGGGCGCGCATCCGGCGGTGACCCTCCTGCGGCGCGCCCGGGCGCTACAGTTTGCGGCATGACCGATGATCTTGCGGCGTGGACCGATTTCAGCGTGGCCATGCTGGGCGCCAGCGCCGCGCTGGCCGGCCTCGTCATCGTGGCGATGAGCGTGAACATCTCGCAGATCATCGCCTCGCGCACCCTTACGGCGCGCCTGGCAGCGGGGATCGCCACGCTCGTGCTCACGATCGTCGCGTCGGGGATGGCGCTCATCCCGGGTCTCGGCGCGCTGTGGTACGGAATCGTCCTGTTGGCGATCACGGCTGCGGCCGGGCTCTTTCAGGTGCACGCGAGCGTCGCCATCTTCACGGACCCGGACCCGGCTGATCGGGCCCGGTTCGGCAAGGCCGCGCTCGGCTTCATTCCGATCGGGGCATACCTGGTCGCGGCCGTGCTGATGATGATCGGCGCTCCGGGTGGCCTCGCCGCCGCGGCTATCGGCGCCTTGACCGCCATCGTCGCCGCCATCGTCGTATCGTGGGTCGTACTCGTCGAGGTGCTCCGCTGACTCGTGGGAGCTAGAGGGTGCGGCGCCCTTCGAAGGCGCGACCGAGCGTCACCTCGTCGGCGTACTCCAGGTCCCCACCCACGGGAAGACCGGACGCGAGGCGGGTGACGCGCAGTTCGAGCGCGAGCAGCAGCCGGCTGAGGTACGTCGCCGTCGCCTCCCCCTCGAGATTGGGGTTCGTGGCGATGATGACCTCCTGCACGGTGCCATCGGCGAGACGCGTCATCAGCTCGGTGACGCGCAGATCGTCGGGACCGACCCCGTCGATCGGACTGATCGCCCCGCCCAGCACGTGGTAGAGACCCCGGAACTCGCGCGTGCGCTCGATCGCGGCGACGTCCTTGGCATCCTCGACGACGCAGATCACCGCCGGACTGCGACGCGGGTCGCGACAGACGGAGCAGCGCTCCTGGTCGGCGACGTTCCCGCAGATCTCGCAGAAGCGCACTTTGTCTCTGATCTCGCCGAGCAGCGTCGACAGGCGCGCGACATCGAAGGACGGAGTCTGCAGGATGTGGAACGTGATCCGCTGCGCCGACTTCGGTCCGATGCCCGGAAGGCGGCCGAACTCATCGATCAGATCCTGGACGATCCCGTCATACATCAGCTGAACCTCGTCGGTGGCTCGTGGCGCTCCTCGTGCAGGAACGTGGCTCCCAGCACCTGGCGCACGACGGCCTCACCGTAGCGATCGATGGATGAGGTGGTGGGCGTGGGAGCAGAAGCGACGGCGGGGACGGCCGGCATCGCCGCCGCACGTGCGGGACCGCGCATATCCACATCCTCGTCGTCGTCATCGTCGATGGGCGCACGCTCCTCGATGACGGCACCTTCGGCCGGGGGCGCGAGCGTGGCGACCCTGGGCGGCACGCCGGCCGCCTCCTCCGGGTCGTCGTCTACGGCGAACGCGGGAGACATGGCATCGGCCGCCGACGACATCGAGCCGGACCGCCCTGGATCGGACGGCTCGCCCGCGGGGCCGTCCGCCGGGATCTGTGCGACCGCCCACTCCGTCACGGGCGCCGCCGACGCGGGAGCCGCCGCAGGGCGAGGCGCCGCGCCCGAGGCCGGCCGAGCACCCGTCGAGTCGTCGGGCGTCGCGTCGGACGGGCGGGGAGCGCCGGCTGGCGGCTCATCCTCACGCTCGGACCCCGGGTCGCTGTCGTCGTGCGGATCGCGCGGTGGCGGCGGGGCGTCCGGACCGTCCAACCGCGCCAGATACTTGACGCGCACACCGAGCACGCGATCGATCGCGTCGCGCAGATCCTCGCTCGCTCCCGCACCCGCCTTGAGCGTGCGGAATGTGGCGACGTCGCTCTGACTCTGAAAGGCCAACGCGAGAACACCGTCGTCGTACGAGACGATGCGCGCGTTGCTCGCCACGAGCCAGGATGCGCGGCTGATCCCCTCGAGCTCGGCGAGCACCTCGGGCCAGCTGTCGCGCATGCGGGCGAGCGTGACCGGCCCCGCCGTCCGCGCCCCGCCGGGATGTTTCCCGGATGCCTGCGGCACAGGATCGGGCTCTTCCACGGGTGACGGTGCCGGTGTGGACGCCGGCGTAGAGGCCGCACTATCGCCGGAAGCGGGCGCACGGCTCGTCCCGTCTGCGGGCGACGTCCAGGCCGTATCGGACGCCGTCGAGCCGGACACGGGCGGGGCAGGCTGTTCGGGTGCCGCGGGCGCAGCCACGGGCCGAGGCGTACCCTCGCCCCCACCGGCGGCCGGCGCGGACGAGTTCGGCGCCGGCGTCTCGGGCACGCCGGCTCTTCCCCGGTCGTCGGGGACACGGCGGGCCTCCTCAGAGGCCGATCGGGGGGCGGGAACCGAATCGTCGGCTGCGGCATCCTCGGCCAGCACGCGAGCGATCATCAGCTCGAGGTGCAGTCGGGGCGACGTCGCACCCGACATGTCGTCGAGCGTCGCGCTGACGAGGTCGGCGATGCGCGAGAGGCGACGCGCGCCGAACACCGCGGCCTGCCGCCCCATCCGCTCCAGCTCCTCGGCAGGCACCCCGCGCAGCACGGCGGATGCCCCCGCTCCGGTCGCCTCGACGACGATGAGATCGCGCAGCCGCTCGAGCAGGTCGTCGACGAATCGGCGCGGGTCCTGCCCCGTCTGCACGACGCGGTCCACGGCACCGAACGCCGCCGCCGGCCCCGCCGCCGCCAGCGCGTCGACGACCTCGTCGAGCAGCTCGGCATGGGTATAGCCCAGCAGCGCCACGGCGCGCTCGTACTCGACGCGAGCGGCATCCGACCCGGCCATCAGCTGGTCGAGAAGCGACAGCGTGTCGCGCGGGGATCCTCCTCCCGCGCGCACCACGAGGGGCAGCACGCCTGATTCGACGTCAACGCTCTCGCTCTCGCACAGCTGCTGCACGTACTCGAGCATCGGGCCGGGCGGCACAAGTCGGAACGGGTAGTGGTGCGTACGCGAGCGGATCGTGCCGAGCACCTTCTCGGGCTCGGTCGTGGCGAAGATGAACTTCACGTGGTCGGGCGGCTCTTCGACGAGCTTGAGCAGCGCGTTGAACCCCTGCTGCGTGACCATGTGGGCCTCGTCGAGGATGAAGATCTTGTACCGGTCGCGGGCGGGGGCGAAGATCGCCCGCTCACGCAGGTCACGCGCGTCGTCGACGCCGTTGTGGCTCGCGGCGTCGATCTCGACCACATCGAGCGACCCACCGCCCGAACGCGAGAGCTCGACGCAGCTATCGCACCGTCCGCACGGGCGGTCCGTCGGCCCCTCGGCGCAGTTGAGGCATCGGGCCAGGATGCGCGCGGAGGTCGTCTTGCCGCATCCGCGCGGACCGGAGAACAGGTAGGCGTGCCCCACCCGGTCGTTGCGCAGCGCGGTCATGAGCGGATCGGTCACCTGCGCCTGACCGATCATCTGCGCGAACGTCTCGGGACGGTAGCGACGATAGAGGGCGGTCACGGACCCAGCCTACGGCGTGGTCCCGACATCCACCCCGGCTGCTCAGCTGTCGATGCCATAGCCACCGTCATCGTCAGGGTGCGCCGCACTCACGGCGTCCTCCCCGTGGGGATGCGCATTCCCCACGGTCGGAACCGAGTCGGTGTTCGTCGGGATGGACGTGGTCACGGTCGGCACCGACGCCGACAGCAGAGTGCCGTCCTCGCGGCGCACGTCTTCGAACTGCTTCAAGGACGGCTGCCCCGGGATGACCGGTCCCTGCCCCTCGAGCGCGACGACGACCTCCTCGCCCGGCTGCACCGTGTAGTGCTCGCCGCGCACGGCGAACTCCACGGCGCGGCCCTCCCCCGCACGGGCGCGGAACTGGTCGCGCGTGACCGTGATGCGCACGGGAGTGTCGTGCCATCGGAGGGTGAACGACAGCTCGGGCCAGGATGCCGGCAGGCGCGGGTCGAAGGTGAGCTCGCCGTAGTGGTCGCGCATCCCTCCGAAGCCGCAGACGAGCGCCGTCCATACGCCGCCGGCCGATGCCACGTGCACGCCGTCCGAGGCGTTGTTGTGCAGGTCGGCGAGGTCGACGAAGATCGCATGCCGGAAGTAGTCCAGAGCGAGGTCCTGGTAGCCCACCTCTGCCGCGAGGATCGACTGCACGACGGCCGAGAGGGTCGAATCCCCCGTCGTCAGCGGGTCGTAGTACTGGAAGTCGGCCCGCTTCTCCTCGGGCGTGAAGTGATTGCCCTGCAGGAACAGCGCGAGCACCACATCGGCCTGCTTGAGCACCTGGAAGCGGTAGATCACCAGGGGGTGGAAGTGCAGCAGCAGCGGGCGCCGGTCCGTCGGCGTGTGCTCGAGGTCCCAGACCTCGCGTTCGAGGAACAGCGAGTCCTGCGGGTGGATGCCGAGCGCCTCGCTGAACGGGATGTACATCGCCTCGGCCGCCTGGTCCCACCCCTCGGCCTCGGCCGGGTCCAGCCCGACGCGGTCGACGAGCAGCCGGTACGCCTCGGGGTCGTCCTGCTCCATCGCCTTGACGTTGCGCGCCGCGAACCGCAGGTTGAATCGCGCCATGACGTTCGTGAACAGGTTGTCGTTGACGACCGTCGTGTACTCGTCGGGGCCCGTGACGCCGTGGATGTGGAAGCTGGAGCGGTCCTCGCCCTCGCGCCAGAAGCCCAGCGTCGCCCAGAGCCGTGCCGTCTCGACCGCGACGTCGATGCCCTCCCGGTAGAGGAAGTCGAGGTCGCCGGTGGCGCGCACGTACTTCGCCAGGGCGAAGGTGATGTCGGCGTTGATGTGGTACTGCGCGGTGCCGGCGGCGTAGTAGGCGGAGGCCTCTTCGCCGTTGATCGTGCGCCAGGGGAACAGTGCGCCCGCCTCATTGAGCTGGAAGGCGCGGCGACGCGCGGCGGGCAGCATCAGGGTGCGCATCCGCAGGGCGTTGCGCGCCCACTGCGGCGTCGTGTAGGCCAGGAACGGCAGCACATACACCTCGGTGTCCCAGAAGTAGTGGCCGCTGTAGCCCGAGCCGGTCATCCCCTTTGCGGGCACGCCCTGACCATCGGCCCGGGCCGTGGCCTGAGCAAGCTGGAACAGGCACCACCGGGACGCCTGCTGCAGGTCGTCGTGACCGCCGATGACGACGTCCGAGCGCTCCCAGAAAGCCGTCAGCCACTCCCGCTGACGCGTGTAGAAGGTCTCGACGTCCTCGGTCGAGACCCGGTCGAGCGTGCGGCGGCAGCGGTCCACGAGCTCGCGCGCGGGGACACCGCGCGACGAGTGGTACGCCGCGAGCTTGGTCACGGTCGTCGGCACGCCGGCCTTGGCCCGCACACGGAAGACGTTCTTGGCGATGTCGGGCTCGATCAGCATCCGCTCATCGGATTCGTTCTCGGTCTCGATCAGGTGATCGGCGGCGACGGCCAGGGTCATGCCCGAGTCGTTCACCCGGTAGCTGAGCGTCGAGCGGCTGCCCTCCTGCCAGTACTCCTGCGGCAGGAGCACGCGGTCGGTCGAGATCCGCTCGACCTTACGGGGGTCGAACCCGGCCTTGCGCGGGGCGGTGGGCACGCCGCCGTAGACGTCCTCGCCGTCCTGACGGTTGATCAGCTGGCACGAGATGGCGACCGACGCATCGGCATTGAGCACCGTGACCGTCACGCGCATGACCGCCAGGTGGCGCTCCTCGAAGCTGACGAGGCGGTCGAAGTCGATCTGCACCTCCTTGCCGGAGGGCGTGCACCAGAGAATGTGACGACGCAGCACCCCGTCGCGCATGTCCAGCTCGCGCCGGTACTCGCGCACGTCGGCGATGTCGAGCGTCAACGGCTCGTCGTCGATGTACACGCGCATCACCTTGGCGTCCGGCGCGTTGACGATGGCCTGACCGACCTCGGCGAATCCGTATGCCTGTTCGGCGTGGCGGATCGGCCACGTCTCGTGGACGCCGTTGATGAACGTGCCGTGCTCGTGTGCACGGCGTCCCTCGGGGTGGTTGCCACGCAGTCCGAGGTATCCGTTTCCCACGGCGAACAGCGTCTCGGTGACGCCGGTGTCCTCCTCGGAATACGACGTCTCGACCAGACGCCACGGGTCGACGGGGAATCGATCGCGGTCGATCATGTCGGCAGATGCTCCTTCGATGCGGGGGGCGCAGACGGTGCGGCGGGATGCGGGCGGCGGATCAGGCGAGGAATTCGTCGAGGTCGGTGACGACCACGTCGGCGCCGGCGGCACGCAGGTGATCCGCTCCGACGCCACGGTCGACGCCGACGACGAGACCGAAGCCTCCAGCGCGCGCAGACGCGACGCCCGAGATGGCGTCCTCGACGGCGGCGCAGCGGGCGGGGTCGACCGCCAGCATCCGCGCTGCCGTCACGAACACATCGGGGGCGGGCTTGGATCCGAGTCGATCGCGCTCGGCGATGACGCCATCCATCACCACGGTGAACCGATCGGTGAGACCGGCGGCGGCCAGCACCTCGACGGCGTTCTTCGAGCTCGAGACGACGGCGACGGGGGTGTCGCCGAGCGCGTCGAGCAGGCGAACCGAACCCGGGTACGGCGCGATGCCCTCGGCCCGCAGCACGCGGGCGAAGACCTCGTTCTTGCGATTGCCGATGCCGCACACGGTGTCGGCCGACGGCGGGTCGGCCGGATTCCCCCACGGCACCTCGATGTCGCGGCTGCGCAGCAGGCTCGCGACGCCGTCGTAGCGCTTCTTGCCGTCGAGGTACTCGAAGTAGTCGCGCTCGGTGTACGGCGGCGTGATGCTCCACGCGGCGAACAGCTCTTCGAACATCGTCTGCCACGCGTGCATGTGCACCTCGGCCGTGGGCGTGAGCACACCGTCGAGATCGAACAGCACCGCGTCGTAGCGGGCCAGGTCGGGCAGGGCGTCGGCGGTCACGGAACCTCCATGCGTGCGGCATACCGCGGATCTGGGTGGACGGCGCACCATCGTTCGTCGGGTCAGTGCGGTAAGGCGGCGGGTGGTGCCAGTGCCGTCCTGCCAGCGTAGTGCCGGGCGCTGTCCGCGCGTACCCGCGGCGACGTCACTCCGCCACGACGGCGAGCGTCTGCCGAGCGATCTCGAGCTCCTCGTCCGTCGGTACGACCAGCACCGCGACGGGCGAGTCCTCGGCCGAGATGACGCGCGTGCCCCGGGACGGGTGCTCGTTGCGCTCCGGGTCGACCCGCACCCCGGCGAACGCGAGCGTCTCGAGGGCGGCGGCGCGCACGCGCGGGGCGTTCTCACCCACGCCGGCGGTGAAGCAGATGACGTCCGTGCCGCCGAGCTGCGCGAGGTAGGCGCCGGCGTAGGCGCGCAGCCGGTGGATGTAGACGTCGAATGCGAGCGTCGCGGCAGCATCGCCCGCATCCATCCTCGCCACGATGTCGCGCATGTCGCTGACGCCGGCCAGGCCGACCAGACCACTGCGGGAGTTCAGAAGCGTGTCGAGTTCGGAGATGCTCATCTCGGCGCGGCGTGCGAGGTGCAGCAGCACGGCCGGGTCGAGGTCGCCCGAGCGGGTGCCCATCACGAGCCCCTCGAGCGGCGTCAGCCCCATCGACGTGTCGACCGAGCGCCCGCCGTCGATGGCCGAGACCGACGCGCCGTTGCCGAGATGGAACACGATCTGCCGCAGGTCGGCCGGTGGGCGCCCGAGATAGGCGGCTGCGGCCTCGCTGACGAACTTGTGGGACGTGCCGTGGAAGCCGTACCGGCGCACCCGATGCGCCTCGGCCAGTTCGCGGTCGATGGCGTAGGTGTAGGCGGCCGGCTCGAGGCTCTGGTGGAAGGCGGTGTCGAAGACCGCGACGTGCGGGATGTCGGGGAACGCCTTCTTGGCGGCGCGGATCCCCTGCAGGTTGGCGGGGTTGTGCAGCGGTGCGAGCACGGCGAGTTCGTCGATGTTGATCTCGACGAGCGGCGTGATAGGCGTCGGCTCGAAGAACCGCGCCCCGCCGTGCACCACGCGGTGGCCGACGGCGACAGGCGGATGCTGCTCGAGGGCGGGTCCGTCCTGGGCGAACGCCTCGAGCATCACCGCGAAGCCGGCCGTGTGATCGGGGATCGGCAGGTCGCGCTCGTAGGTGGCGTCGTTGAGCGTCGGAGCGGCGGCATCCGCACCCAGGGCGAAGCCGGCGGCCGTGACGGTGTGCGTCGCATGCCCCGTCGGCTCGCCGATGCGCTCGACCAGTCCCTGCGCCAGCCGCTGCTCGGTGTCGGCGTCGATCAGCTGGTACTTGAACGACGACGACCCGCTGTTGACAACCAGGATCGCGGGCATGCCTTCACTCAAGCACACTCGCGGCCGCGCCGCTCCGCCCGTGTTTGCGACCGTTCGCCTGTCGCGGATCGACCCGGGCGTGGCCCTCCGAGGTCGATGTGCGACAGCGGAATGGGCAACGCGGCGGCGCGGGGCTCAGGAGTCCTGCGCCTGGATGGCGGTGATGGCGATGGTGTTGACGATGTCGTCGACGAGAGCGCCGCGCGAGAGGTCGTTGATCGGCTTGTTGAGGCCCTGCAACACGGGCCCGATCGCCACGGCGCCGGCGGAGCGCTGCACCGCCTTGTAGGTGTTGTTGCCGGTGTTGAGGTCGGGGAACACGAAGACGGTGGCCCTTCCGGCGACGTCGGAGCCGGGCATCTTCGCCGCCGCGACGGCGGTGTCGGCGGCGGCGTCGTACTGGATGGGGCCCTCGACCGGCAGCTCGGGCGCCCGCTCGCGCACGAGCTGCGTCGCGATCCGCACCTTGTCGACGTCGACTCCCGACCCCGAGACGCCCGTCGAGTACGACAGCATCGCCACCCGCGGCTCGATGCCGAAGCGCCCGGCCGTCGCGGCGGACGACACCGCGATGTCGGCGAGCTGCTCGCTCGTGGGATCGGGGATGACGGCGCAGTCTCCATAGACGAGCACGCGGTCGGCGAGCGCCATCAGGAACACGCTCGAGACCACCGAGACGCCCTCGGTGGTCTTGATGATCTCGAACGCGGGCCGGATCGTGTGAGCGGTCGTGTGGGCGGCCCCCGAGACCATGCCGTCGGCGAGTCCAGCGTGCACCATCATCGTGCCGAAGTACGACGCGTCGGTGACGGTGTCGGCCGCCTGCTCGTGCGTGATGCCCTTGTGCGCGCGCAGTTTGGCGTACTCCTCGGCGAACCGGTGCACCATGACGGCATCGAAGGGGCTGAGCACCTGTGCGGCGCGGATGTCGAGACCGAGTTCGATCGCGCGATTGTGCACCTCGAAGGGCTCGCCCAGGATCGTCAGGTCGGCGATGCCCCGCTTGAGCACCGTGGCCGCCGCGCGCAGCACACGGTCGTCGTCGCCCTCGGGCAGCACGATGTGCTTGCGCGAGCGCCGCGCGCGCTCGATGAGCTGATACTCGAACATCAGAGGGGTCACGACGGTCGCCCGTGCCACCCCGAGCGCTTCACGCAGCTCGCCCGTGTCGACGTGGTTCTCGAACAGCGCCAGCGCCGTGTCGTAACGCCGCTGCGAGTCCGCCGCGAGTCTTCCACGCACGTTCATGATGCGCACCGCGGTGTCGTAGGTGTCGAGCTCGGTCGCCACGATGGGCAGGTTCGACGCCAGCCCGCCGATCAGGCGGGCGACGGCCTCGGGCAGCTCGAAGCCGCCGTTGAGCACGATTCCGGCCAGGGAGGGGAAGGTTCCCGACGAGTTGGCCAGCAGCACCGCGAGGAGCATCTCGGTGCGATCCGCGGGGAGCACGACGACGGCGCCCTCGGTGAGGCGCGGCAGGAAGTTGCCGACGCTCATCGCGCCGATCACGACGCCGAGGGCTTCGCGGGTGAGCAGCGCCGAGTCGCCGCCCATCAGTCGGCCGTCGACGGCGCGCATGATGCCGCGCATCGACGGGGCCACGAGGAACAGGTCCTCCGGGATGGCCCAGACCGGCACGTTCTGCTTGCCGTGGGCGCGCACCGACTCGCGGATCGCCTCGACGGTCTCTTCGAGCCGGTCGGGGTCGGCGCGGTTCGCGACCACGGCGAGCAGGGAGGCGCGGCCGTGGGCCAGCTCTGCGAGCGAGAGATCGGCGATCTGGCGCATCTCGGCCGGGGTGCGGGCGATCGACGAGCCCAGCTGCTCGGCATGGCCCTGGCCGGCACGGCCGCCGAGCACGAGCAGTACGGGGGCGCCGAGGTTCGCGGCGATCCGGGCGTTGTAGGCGAGCTCGGCGGGACTTCCCACATCGGTGTAGTCGCTGCCGAGCACCACGATCGCGTCGCACAGCGCCTCGACGGCCTTGTACCGCTCGACGATCGTCGCCAGGGCGGCCTCGGGATCGCTGCGGACGTCGTCGTACGTCACGCCGATGCAGTCGTCGTAGTCGAGATCGACTCCGTCGTGGTCGAGCAGCATCTCGAGCACGTAGTCGGGTTCGGTCGTGGATCGCGAGATCGCCCGGAACACTCCCACCCGCGGGGCCGAGTGGCTCAGGGTGTCGAGCACGCCGAGCGCCACCGAGGACTTGCCGGAGTGACCCTCCGCGGATGTGATGAAGATGCTCTGCGCCACGGCATCCACCCTAGAGTCGTGGGCTGTGCCCGCACGATGCATGCGCCGAGAAAAAGAGGCGATGGCAGCACTCGGGCATGAAAAAAGACTCTCCGCGCACCCGGCAGAGCCCGGTTACCCTTGCTACGTTTCCGTCCTGGGGGAGTTGGCCTGGATGCCGTCACGCGGAGAGCCGGGAACAGTCTAACCCGTCGCCCTTTCGCTCAAAAACGCGGGTGGTCGTCGTCGCGGAGGCGATGCCGGCATCCGCATGCGTCGCGGGAGAAGAATGCGTGCGACCGGCCCACGGCGGCACTCACGCAGGTTACGATCGGATAACGGTGTCGCGGACGACCCGAGTCCCCACCCGGATCCCAGGGGGTCGCATGCAGGACACGACGATGCAGGCCGAGACGCGTGGTCTCGCTCTGCCGGACGAGCCGGACGAGATGGACGCCGAGCGCTTCGCCCGCCTCACCGACGGCATCCTCGCCTCGATCACGCAGGTCATCGACGGAAAGCCGGATGCCGTCCGCTCCGCCCTCATCACCCTGCTGGCCGAGGGTCACCTGCTGATCGAGGACGTGCCGGGCGTCGGCAAGACGGTGCTCGCCAAGGCCCTCGCGGCGACCGTGGATGCCGACGTGCGCCGCATCCAGTTCACTCCGGACCTGCTCCCCGGCGACGTCACGGGCGTCTCGGTGTTCAATCCCGTGCAGCGGGAGTTCGAGTTCAAGTCGGGCGCGATCTTCGCGCACATCGTGATCGCCGACGAGATCAACCGCTCCTCCCCCAAGACCCAGTCGGCGCTGCTCGAGGCGATGGAGGAGCAGCAGGTCACCGTCGACGGCAGCTCGCACCTGCTCCCCCAGCCCTTCCTCGTGGTCGCCACCCAGAACCCGCTCGAGATGGAGGGCACCTACGCCCTGCCCGAGGCCCAGCGCGACCGCTTCATGATGCGCATCTCGATGGGCTATCCGGATGCCGCGTCCGAGGCCCTCATGCTGCGCCAGCGCGACATCCAGAACCCGCTGGCGTCGCTGGACCCCCTTGTCACGACGGAGGACGTGCGTCGCCTGATCGCCTTCGCCCGCGCCGTGCACGTCTCCCCCGCCATCGAGCAGTACGCCGTCGCGCTCGCGCACGCCACCCGCACGCATCCGGACCTGCGGCTGGGGGCGAGCCCCCGGGCCACTCTTCAGCTGGTGCGCGCGGCGAAGGTGTGGGCCGCCCTGGACGGCCGCTCGTTCGTCATCCCCGACGATCTGCGGGCGCTGCTGCATTCGGTCTTCGAGCACCGGCTGCTTGCCACCCGCACCGCCCAGGGGCAGCGCGCGAACAGCGGTGATGCGGTGGCCACCGTGCTCGAGAACGTCGCCGACACCGTGCGGGTGCCGGTCGCGGGGCGCTGATGCGGCGGCGGTGGCCGCTGACGGCGCGCGGCACGGGCGCGTTGGTGGTCGCACTCGCCTGCTTCGCGTTCGCCGGGGAGTTGGGGACGATCGAGCTGCTCTACGTGGGATGTCTGCTGGTCGCCGTGCTGATCGCCGGCCTGGTGCTGCTGCGCCTGGCGCGCGGCGCCGACGACGTCGCGCGAACGCTGCAGCCCGACGTCGTTCCGACCGGGGGGACGACCCGCGTGCGGCTGCACGCTCGAGCCGGCCGGGGCGCCGGCGCCGTGCGGCCGCGCTGGTCGGACACCCTGCCGCCCGGGGTCGAGGGCGTCGCCCTGGCGGCTGCGGCGGAAGCGGGCGGTTCCGCGCGCGGCGGATCGACGAACGATGGCCTGGCGGCCGTCTACGACGCGCGCGCGGTGCGGCGCGGCATCCACACGATCGGACCGGCGACCCTGCAGGTGACCGACCCGTTCGGTCTGGCGCGGCGCACCATGCTCTTCGGCGCCACGGGCCGCCTGGTCGCCGTTCCCGCGACCGTGCCCCTCGCCCCCCTTCCCTCGGGAGCCGCCGAAGCGGGCGGCCTGCAGCATTCCGCATCGGACGACCTCGGGCAGGGCAACGACAACCTGATCGCCCGCCCGTACGCGCCCGGAGACTCCATGCGCCGCATCCACTGGCGCGCCACAGCGCACCGCGACGAGCTCATGGTGCGTCAGGAGGAGCAGGAGAGCGCCCCGGCGGCAACCGTCGTGCTCGACCTGAGCGGCCCGCGATGGGATGAGGCGGCCGGCCTGCTGCCTGGCACGGACCCCGCCTTCGAGGCCGCCGTGGGCGCCTGCGCCTCGATCGCACTGCGGCTGGCCAAGGACGGATGCGTGGTCTCCGTGCGCGATTCCGACGGCACGCCGCTGTGCGACCCGCTGACGGGGGCGGATGCCGCGGGCGGCGTCACGGCGATGTTGTTCCGCCTCGCCACCGTGCACGCGCGCGCTCGCGACGCCCTCCCGGCACTCGCCGACCTCTTCGCCGGCGAGCACACCGGTCCGGTCGTCGTCCTCACGGGGCGCGTCGAGGACGCCGACGCCGACCGCCTGTTGACCCTGGCCCACCACAGCACGTTCCCCGTACTGCTGAGCGCCGTGGCCGCCGCGAGCGCGGTCGTGGGGCTGCGCGAGGCGGGCTGGCACTGCGCGCCGCTCGGCGAGACGCACGACCTGAGCGAGGCGTGGGCCGCAGCGACGGAACGGGGCGTGCACCGTGCCGCGGCCTGAGGACGCGGCACCCCAAGGCACCGTGCCGCGGCCTGAGGACGCGGCACCCGGAGGCAGCGCGGCGCGGCCTGAGGACGCGGCACCCGGCGGCCAGGGTGCTCCCCTGTCGCCGCGGCGCCTCATGACGCTCGCGGCCGTCGGACTCGTCGCCGTGATCGCCGCCATGCTTCCGCTTCTGCGCGTCGTCACCCCGGGCGCCTGGACGGCGGGGGCGCTCGGACTGGTCGCCGCTGTCTTCGCCGTCGGGGCCGGGGCGAGACTGCTGCGGTGGCGCGCATGGGCAGTCTCGGCGACCGAGGCCGGCGTCTGGGTCGTGGGCATGACCGCGATGTTCGGTGGGAGCACGGCCCTGTTCGGCATCATCCCGACACTCGAGACCGCCCGCGCGGTGCCGCTGCTGATCGACGCCGCGCTGGGCCAGATCCGCGACGGCAGCGCCCCCCTCGCGGCCGGTGCACCGCTCGCACTGCTGCTCGTGGGGGCCGCGGGGCTGCTCGCGATCGCGATGGATCACGTCGTCGTGACCGCGCGGATGCCGATGCTCGCGGTCATCGGGCTGGTGGCCGTCTACCTGATCCCCTCGATCGCGGTTCCCGCACCGATCGATGTGGCAGGGTTCGTGCTGTTCGCCGCCGCGATCCTCGCGATGTTCGCCGCCGAGACGGCGGCGGGGCGACCCGCTCGAACTCGCGGACGCCCATCCCGCGTTCGCCCGGGCACGCTCGCCGCGACGGCGGCGGTGGGTGTGACCGCGATCGTCGTCACCGTCGCGGTCACCCCCCTGCTGCCGGCGCCCACGACGGCCGGCTCGGTCGTCGCCGTGCGAGGCAACTCGATCGATCCCTCGCTCGAGCTCGGTCAGGACCTCCGGCGCCCCCAGGAGGTCGACGTGCTGCGACTGCGCAGCGATGCGCCGTCGCCGCCCTACCTGCGCGCCGTGACGCTGTCGCGCTTCGATGGGCAGGAGTGGGAGTCCGATCGAGATGAGACCGCGTCCCTCGACGACGGGTTCGAGCAGGTCTCGGTCGCCTCGGGAATCAACGTCGCCGAATACACGGCGACGATCGAGATCACCAACTACGTGAGCCCCTGGCTCCCCGTGCCCTTTCCCGCGGTCGACGTCGACGGGATCGACGGCCAGTGGCAGACGCGCGCGGCGAACCGCACGGTGCTCTCGGACTCCGCATCGCCGCAGGGTCAGGACTACGAGGTCACCTACCGCGTGCCGCAGCCGTCGCGCGAGCAGATCCGCGCAAGCGATGCGGACGGCAGGGGGCTCGCCGCGCAGACGCGCGTGCCCGGCGATGACGAACTCGTCGCCGAGATCCGCGCGCAGGCGCTCGAGGTCACCGCATCCACGTCGACCGACTACGACGCGCTGGTCGCGCTGCAGCGCTGGTTCCGCAGCCCGGACTTCGAGTACTCGCTGAGCGCACCCGTCGCGGACGGCTTCGACGGCTCCGGCCTCGACGCGGTGCGGGACTTCCTCACGGAGAAGAGCGGATACTGCATCCACTTCGCATCGGCATTCGCGATCATGGCGCGCACGCTCGACATGCCGGCGCGCATCGTGGTCGGATACCTGCCGGGTGCGGCCACCGATGAGCGAATCGATGAACAGACCGTGCACACGGTGGTCAGCTCGCAGCTGCACGCCTGGCCCGAGGTTCACTTCGAGGGCATCGGCTGGGTCGCCTTCGAGCCGACGAACAGCCTCGGGGTGCCGACCGCCTTCGCGGCCGCGGCGAGCGGCACCTCGGGTGATGGCGGCGGCGCGCAGCCACTGCCGCAGGACGCCGTGACACCCGAAGGCGACGAGGCCACTCCCGAGGCCGGGCGGCTCTTCGATGAGACGGGCGCCCCGATCGATCAGGAGCGGCCGCTCAACCCCGGCCCCCTCGTGGGCGTGCTCGTCGCGGCGATCGGCGCCGCCGCGGTGCCGGGACTGTGGCGCCTGGTGCGGCGCCGGGAGCGGGAACGAGAGGCGGCGGACGGCGACGCCGCGGCGGCCTGGAGCGAGATCGTCGACACCGCGCTCGATCTCGGCGTGGCCGTGGCGCCCGGCGAGTCAGCGCGCGCCCTCGGCAGCAGACTGATCGCCGAGCACGGCGCGCCTCCCGGCGGCACCCGAGAGGTGGTCGCGGCGATCGAGCGCACGAGCTATGCACGGCCCGCACAGCGCGGCGCCGGCGACGCCGGACTCGACGAGGCCGTGGCAGAGGTGCGCAGGGGTCTGCTCGCGGCCGCGGACCGTCGATCCCGCGTCACCGCCGCACTCGCTCCCCGGTCGCTGCTGCGGGCAGCGCCGCGCGAGTCAGCTGCCGCCGGGAGCGGCTGAGTCGTCCCAGCCCTGCTGCGGCGTCTCGCACGTCTCGCGGAAGACGTACTGCGACGCGCGCTTGCGCTGGTGGCTCGACCAATCGATCGAGGGCCGGCGCTGGTCGTCGGGAACGTACCCGAGGCGGTAGACGGCCATGAGCTCGAGATCGGCCGGCACCTTGAGCAGGTCGACGATCAGCTCCCACCGGCCGGGCACCTCCATCGGGAACGAGACGAACTGGATACCCATCCCCAGCTCGAGCGTGGCGAGCCAGATGTTCTCGACCGCCGCCCCCATCGAGAACAGCGAGTAGAACGACGACAGCTCCCCCGGACGATACTCCGACCGGTCGAGCATGACGCCCAGCAGCAGGGGGGAGCCCGCGACGAGTCTCCGGTTCTCCTCGCCGAGGGTCTGGGGCACGCGGAGGGCGTTCATGAGCTTCTGCCCCCGCCGGGTGAACGCCTGCGAGGTGAACGGCCGGAGCGGAGCGGGAAGCCTGTCGAACAGCATCCCGTCGCGCCGCCGCTCCATCTCTTCGCGACTGAACCGAAAATAGGGCTTGTACCGCTCGAAGAACGTGCCCCGCGACATCGCCTCGGTCATGCTCTCGCCGCTGATCCTGCCGATCTGCTCGATGGTGTCGCGGTCCTCGACGAGCACGAACCGCCACGGCTGGCTGTTCAGCTGCGACGGCGCGCGGCCGGCCAGTTCCATGAGCAGGCGCTGGTGCTCGGGCGCGACGGGATCGGGCAGGAACGCGCCGTTCGTCGTGCGTCGGCGACGGATGGCGTCGAACAGCTCCATCCGCTCACCGTACCGATCGCCGCAGCGCCATCGCGAAGAACGGCGCCGCCGCCAGGGCCAGTGCCGGATGCCGGCGCCCGCGCGTGCCCGCGTAGGGAATGACGCCGAGGGGCACCGCGGCGGGCGCGAGCAGCGCCGCGGCGGCCCGCGGTCCCCGCACCAGAGCCGCGCCGCTCGCCACCGCACCCAGTACGACCGTCGCGATGTAGAGGGCATGGTGCACGCGGCGGTGATTCGTGGTGTCGACCACCCGCAGCGCCACCGCGGTGCCGAGCGCGCAGGCCGCCGCATACGCGCCCGCGGCGAGGACGAACAGCATCCGCACGACCATGGCGCGAGTCTGGCACAGCGCGAGCGCGATGCGGCCGCCGACGGCCCGTGCGGGGCACCCGGCCGCAGCGGGTAGGATGGTCGACGGCCCCACGGGGCCCTGGAGGATTCGCCTAGTGGCCTATGGCGCACGCTTGGAAAGCGTGTTGGGTGCAAGCCCTCAGGGGTTCGAATCCCCTATCCTCCGCCAGTTTGTCCCCATTTCTGTTAGGGGATCGCCTGCGGTATTCCACGACCCGGCACTGCGCACCGTCGGATCGCTGAGTGGCGCGGATGTCGGAGATCGACTCCGCGGAGACCGGTCGAGGACTCCAATCCGGCGAACGGCCGCACGGGCAAGCGGGTGTTCATGCGGGCGCCGGCCGGCGCGAAACGGAAACTCAAGCGGGGATCAGGCGCTCAACACGTGCGAGGTCGGCGTCATGCTCGTCGTGCTCGAGCTCGATGTCGTAGTCGTTCTGGATGTTGAGCCAGAAGCGCTCCGAGAGGCCGAACGCGCGAGAGAGTCGTAGGGCGGTGTCTGTGGTGATCCGCCGCTTGCCGCGGATGATCTCGCTGAGCCTGGTCTGCGGCAGGCCGGTCGCTTGCGCAAGGCGGTAGGCCGTGATCCCCAGCGGCTCGAGAAACTCGGTCTGGAGAATCTCACCCGGGGTAATCGGGTCGTGTGCCTTAGCCATCGGTGGTCCCTCCTCAGTGGTAGTCGACGATCTGGACGTCGGTCGGACCGGCAGATGTCCAGACGAAGCAGATGCGGTACTGGTCGTTGATGCGAACCGAGTGCTGTCCCTCGCGGTCGCCGGCGAGCTTCTCGAGTCGGTTGCCCGGCGGGATGCGCAGGTCGTTGATCGTCTCGGCCGCGTTGAGCAGCCGAAGCTTTTTCTGAGCAGCGCGTTGCAGTTCGGGACCGAATTGCCGGACGTGCTCGCGCGCCCAGACTTTGCGCGTCGGCTCGTCCGCGAAAGACCGGATCACCCCGCTAGACTAACGCCACTCGATAGTATTGGCAAACGTGAGTACATGAACGAGCGCGCGATGGTGGATCAGGGTTCGCAGCCGGTCTCACGAGGTGAGCGGGTCCGCTTCTCAGCCCTTCGAGGGGACCAGCTCGCCGATCAGCTGCTCGACGTGGGCGCGGATGTCGTCACGCACAGCGCGGACGCCGTCGAGGTCGAGGTCGGCGGGGTCGGCCAGCTGCCAGTCCAGGTAGCGCTTGCCGGGGTAGATGGGGCACGCATCGCCGCATCCCATCGTGACCACGGCATCCGCCGCACGCACGACGTCGTCGGTGAGCGGCTTGGGGAACTCCTCGCCGATCTGGATGCCGATCTCGGCCAGCACGCTCTGCACCTGGGGCAGGATGCCGGCACCCGGCTGCGAGCCGGCGGAGCGCACGTGCACCCGGCCGCCCGCGAGGTGGCGGGTCAGCGCGGCGGCCATCTGCGAACGACCGGAGTTCTGCACGCACACGTACAGCACCTCGGGCACCGGCTTGGCGATCAGTCCCTTTGACTGCGCCAGTGCGGTCAGGCGGTCCCGCGCGAACTTCTCGGCCAGCGCGGGCAGGTGCGTGGTGACTGTCGCCGTGCGCCCGAGGGCGGCGTAAGACTCGAACACGACGCGCTCGACCGTCTCCTCACCCACGATGCCCACGTACTGGTGGGCGAGGCGTTCCGCGGCGCGGTGGAGCACCGACTGCGCCGAGAGCAGCGAGTCTTGGCCGCGCACCGTGCTCATGCCGCGCCCCGCTCCGGCAGCAGTTCGGCGATGAGGGTCTGGATGCGGCCGCGGATCTCGTCGCGAATGGGCCGCACCGACTCGATGCCCTGGCCGGCCGGGTCGGCCAGCTCCCAGTCCTCGTAGCGCTTTCCGGGGAAGATCGGGCATGCGTCGCCGCAGCCCATGGTGATGACGACGTCGGATTCCTTCACCGCCTCGACCGTGAGCACCTTGGGCGTGTTGCCCGCGATGTCGATCCCCTCCTCGGCCATCGCCTCGACGGCGACCGGGTTGATCTGGTCCTTCGGCGCCGATCCGGCCGAGAGCACCTCGATGTCGTCGCCCGCGAGCGCGCTGAGATACCCGGCGGCCATCTGGGAACGACCGGCGTTGTGGACGCAGACGAACAGGACGGTGGGCTTGTCACTCATGAGGCTCCCTCTTTCGGTCAACCCTAATCATAGACAGTGATCTATGTATTGAGAGAGAACGCGGGGTTAACGCGCGCTGACGCGGTCACCGAGCAGTTCGCGCAGCAGCAGGCGGACGCGCCCGTCGAGGTCGTCACGAATCCTCCGCACCTGCTCGATCGGCTCGCCGACCGGGTCGGCGATGTCCCAGTCCACGTAGCGTCGCCCGGGGTAGACCGGGCATGCATCCCCGCAGCCCATCGTCACCACCACGTCGGCCGCGCGCACCATGTCGTCCGTCAGCGGCTTGGGAAAGTCTCCGTCGACACCGACGCCGATCTCATCGAGCGCAGCGACGATCGGCGGGCGCACGTCCGCGACGGGCGCGGACCCCGCCGTCGAGACCCGCACGCGCTCCCCGGCCAGCCGGCGCAGAATGGCGGCGGCCATCTGGGAACGGCCGGCGTTCTGCACGCAGACGAACAGCACGTGCGGGCGCTCACCGCTGCGGGCGCCGCGCTCCTGCAGCAGCGCGGCCAGTCGCGCCGCCGCGAAGGCGGCCGTGCGCGAAGCCAGGTGCGGGTGATCCCCGGCGCCGGTCAGCAGGTCATGACTCTCCGCCACGCAGCGCGCCACACTCTCACGCGAGAGCACCCCCGCGAACCGGGTCGTGAGGTCGTCGGTCAGGCGTTCGAGGTCGACCGGCGCCGTGTCGACGGGGGCGGGCTCGAGAAGGGTCCGGATGCGGTCGGCGTGGGCCGGCGCCAGCGAGTACCAGACGCGCCGCCCCTCCGGACGCCCGGTCACGATCCCCTCCCCGGCGAGCACCTTCATGTGGTGACTCACGGTGGGCTGGCTCACGCCGAGCACCTCGGCCACACGCCCCACCAGCACCCGGCCGTCCGGCGCGGACGTGATCAGCTGCAGAATGCGCAGCCGCGTCGGGTCCCCGAGCAGCCTCGTGCTGCGCGCCATACCGACATCCATAGATCGCAGTCTATCGAACTTGCCGCCCCTGGGTACCCTACGGGGGTATAGCATGGTGGCCATGAACGGCTACATGGCGAACAAGGAAGACCTGCTCGCGCGCCTGAAGCGCGCCGAGGGGCAGGTGCGCGGGATCGCCCGCATGGTCGACGAGGACAAGTACTGCATCGACATCCTCACGCAGGTCTCGGCAGCCACCCGCGCGCTCGAGACGGTCGCCCTCTCGCTGCTCGCCGACCATCTTTCGCACTGCGTCGCCGAGGCCGCCGCGGAGGGCGGTCCCGTCGCCGCGGAGAAGGTGCGCGAGGCCAACGACGCGATCGCGCGGCTGGTGCGGTCGTGACCGGCGGCAACGACGGCGTGGTCGAGACGATCGCCGTGACCGGGATGACCTGCGACCACTGCGTGCGCAGCGTCACCGAGGAGCTGGCGGCCATCGAGGGCGTGCAGGGCGTTGCGGTCGACCTGGTCGCGGGCGGGGTATCGCGGGTCGAGGTCCGCAGCGGCACGCCACTCGACCCGGCCGTGGTGGATGCCGCCCTCGATGAGGCCGGCTACGCCCGGGCGCCGGGGGACGCGCCGTGACCTCCGCGGATGTCGAGCTCGAGGTCTCGGGGATGACCTGCGCCTCGTGCGCGAACCGCGTGGAGCGCACGCTGAACAGGATCGAAGGCGTCGAGGCATCCGTCAACTACGCCACCGAGAAGGCGCACGTGCGAACGGACGGCGTGGACGCCGCCCGACTGATCGCCGCGGTCGAGTCGGCAGGCTACTCTGCGGCGCTTCCCGCTCCCCCGCGCGCCGAGGACTCCGACGACTCCGGCTCCGACGACGAGGCCGCGGCGATCGCACGTCTGCGTCACCGGCTGCTCGTCAGCGCCGCGCTGGCCGCACCGGTCGCGGTGCTCTCGATGGTGCCCGTGCTGCAGTTCGACTACTGGCAGTGGGTGGCGCTCGCTCTCACGCTTCCGGTGGCGACGTGGGGTGCCTGGCCCTTCCACCGGGCCGCGGCGCGGGCCGCGCGCCACGGCTCCGCCACCATGGACACGCTGATCAGCCTCGGCGTGACCGCGGCGTTCGGGTGGTCGCTGTATGCATTGGTGCTCGGCGGCGCCGGGGCTCCCGGCATGCGCATGCAGCTGACCCTGTTCGGCACGCCAGGCTCCGGCGCGCACGAGATCTACCTCGAGGTCGCCGCGCTCGTGACGGTCTTCCTGCTCGCGGGAAGATACGCCGAGGCGCGCGCGCGTCGGTCCTCCTCCGCCGCACTGCGCGCGCTCCTGCGCCTGGGTGCCCGCACCGCGCGGCGACTTGACGACGGGACCGAGACGACCGTGCCGGTCGACGCATTGGTGCCCGGCGACCTCGTGGTCGTGCGACCGGGCGAGAAGATCCCCTCCGACGGCATCGTCGTGGCCGGGTCCTCAGCGGTCGATGCGAGCATGCTCACGGGCGAATCGGTGCCCGTCGAGGTCGGCGAGCACGATGCCGTCGTGGGCGCCACCCTCAACGCGGGCGGCGTGCTGACCGTGCGCATCACCCGCGTGGGCGCCGACACCGAGCTGGCGCGCATGCAACGCCTGGTCGAACAGGCCCAGACGGGCAAGGCCCGCGCGCAGCGGCTCGCCGACCGGGTCTCAGGCGTCTTCGTGCCGGTCGTGATCGTGTTGTCCGCGATCGCATTCGCGGGCTGGCTGCTGGTGGGCGCGACCCCCGAGACGGCGTTCACGGCCGCGGTCGCGACGCTGATCATCGCCTGCCCGTGTGCGCTCGGACTCGCCACCCCGACGGCTCTGCTGGTGGGCACCGGACGAGCCTCCCAGCTGGGGATCCTGATCCGCGGCCCCGAGGTGCTCGAGCAGACGCGCCGCATCGACACGGTGATCCTCGACAAGACCGGCACTCTCACCTCGGGCGAGATGACGGTCGCGGCCGTGCGGCCGGTCGCCGGCGTGGACGAGGACGAACTGCTGCGCGTCGCCGCCATGGCCGAGGCCGGCTCCGAGCACCCCATCGCGCGGGCGATCGTCGCGGCGTCCCCCGTCGCCCCCGCGCTGCCGCGGGAGTTCTCGGCGGATGCGGGGTTCGGGGTGCGCGCCAGGGTCGGCGACGCGCTGGTGCTCGCGGGTCGGCCGTCCTGGCTGGCCACGCAGGGGGTGGCCGTGAGCCCCGAATCGACGGATTCTCACGGCGCCAGCGCCGTCGCTGTGGCACGCGACGGCGAGCTGCTCGGCACGATCGCGGTCGCCGACTCGCCCAAACCCACCAGCCGCACAGCCGTTGACCGTCTGCGTGCGCTCGGGCTGTCGACCGTGATGGTCACCGGCGACAGCCGGGACGCCGCCACGCGCGTCGCGGAGCTGGTGGGCATCGACGATGTGCAGGCCGAGGCGACGCCCGCCGGCAAGCTGGCGACCGTTCAGCGGCTGCAGGCGGAGGGGCGCGTGGTCGCGATGGTGGGCGACGGCGTGAACGATGCAGCCGCCCTCGCCGCCGCCGACCTCGGCATCGCCATGGGCCGGGGTACGGATGCCGCGATCGCCGCCGGCGACATCACGGTCGTCTCGGGCGACCTGCGCGTGGTCGCCGATGCGATCCGACTCTCACGCCGCACCCTCGGCATCATCCGGGGCAACCTCTTCTGGGCGTTCGCGTACAACGTCGCCGCCCTGCCGCTGGCGATGCTGGGGCTGCTGAACCCGCTCATCGCCGCAGCGGCGATGGCGCTGTCGTCGGTGTTCGTCGTGACCAACAGCCTGCGGCTGCGGCGCTTCCGCGCCGCGGCATCCGGACCGGAGGAATGATGCAAGACGGCGACACACCTATGAGCACACCCGAAGGGACATCGGGCGACGAGCACGCGGATCACGAAGAGACTCCCCACGCGGCCCATGGCGAGCACGCCGGACACGGCGATCATGTGGCGCAGTTCCGGCGCCTGTTCTGGACGATGCTCGTCCTGGCCGTCCCCGTGGTGGCCTTCTCGCCGATGTTCGGCATGCTGATCGGGTATGACGTTGCGGATCTGGCCTGGGCGACGTGGGTGTCGCCGGTGCTCGGCACCGTCATGTACGTGTGGGGCGGTCGCCCCTTCTTGACGGGCGCCGCCTCGGAGCTGCGCTCGCGCGCGCCCGGGATGATGCTCCTGATCGGCCTCGCGATCACGGTCGCCTTCCTCGCCTCGTGGGGTGCCACCCTGGGCCTGCTCCACCATGAGCTCGAATTCTGGTGGGAACTCGCCCTCCTCATCGTGATCATGCTGCTCGGGCACTGGATCGAGATGCGATCGCTCGCGCAGACGACATCCGCACTGGATTCCCTCGCTGCCCTCCTGCCCGATGCGGCAGAGCGGGTCACCGAGGACGGCACCGAATCGGTCCCGCCGGCCGAGCTGCGAGTCGACGACATCGTGCTGGTGCGTCCCGGCGGCCGTGTCCCCGCGGACGGGCGCATCGTGCAGGGCGCCGCCGAGATGGACGAGTCGATGATCACCGGCGAGTCGCGCTCGGTGCGCCGCGCAGAAGGCGACGACGTCGTGGCCGGCACGGTCGCGACCGACTCCGGGGTGCGGGTCACCATCACCGCGGTGGGCGACGACACGGCGCTCGCCGGCATCCAGAAGCTCGTCGCCGACGCCCAGCAATCCTCGTCTCGCGCCCAGCGCCTGGCGGACCAGGCGGCCGCATGGCTGTTCTGGTACGCACTCGGCGCCGCAGCGCTCACGGCGGTCACGTGGAGCCTCCTCGGCATGCCGGATGCCGCCGTCGTGCGCACCATCACGGTGCTCGTCATCGCGTGCCCCCACGCGCTCGGCCTGGCGATCCCGCTCGTCATCTCGATCGCGACCGAGCGCGCGGCCCGCGCCGGGGTGCTGGTGAAGGACCGCCTCGCACTCGAGACGATGCGACGCGTGGATGCGGTGCTGTTCGACAAGACCGGCACGCTCACTGTCGGCGCACCCGCGGTGACCGGCGTCATCGCCGCGTCGGACAGGGCGGACGACGATGTGCTCCGCCTGGCGGCGGCGGCAGAAGCCGACTCCGAGCACCCCCTCGCCCGCGCGATCGTCGAGGCCGCCGCAGCACGTGAGCTGACGGTGCCCGCGGCCGCGAGCTTCTCCTCCGCACCGGCCGTAGGCGTGCGGGCCGATGTCGACGGACGCGAGGTGCGGGTCGGGGGTCCACACCTGCTCGACGAGGAGGGTGCGGACGAGCTCGAGGGCACACGCTCGTGGCGCGACGAGGGCGCCACCGTGCTGCACGTGCTCGTCGACGCAACGGTGATCGGTGCGCTGCGCCTGGCCGACGAGATCCGCCCCGAGTCCGCGCAGGCCGTGTCGGCGCTGCAGGAGCGGGGGGTGGATGTCGTGATGATCACCGGCGATGCCGACTCCGTCGCGCGGTCGGTGGCGGAGCGACTCGGCATCGATCGGTACTTCGCGGGCGTGCGACCCGAGGACAAGGCGTCGAAGGTCGCACAGCTGCAGCACGAGGGGCGCCGGGTGGCGATGGTCGGCGACGGCGTGAACGACGCGCCCGCGCTGGCGCGCGCGGATGTCGGCATCGCGATCGGCGCAGGGACCGACGTCGCGATCGCCTCGGCCGGCGTCGTACTCGCGAGCGACGACCCCCGCTCGGTCGTGTCGGTCATCGAGCTCTCCCGCGCCGGCTACCGCAAGATGACGCAGAACCTGTGGTGGGCCGCGGGGTACAACCTCGTCTCGGTGCCGCTTGCCGCAGGCGTGCTCGCACCGATCGGATTCGTACTGCCGATGTCGGTCGGGGCGATCCTGATGTCGCTGTCGACCGTCGTGGTGGCACTCAACGCCCAGCTGCTGCGCCGCCTGGACCTGCGTCCGGATGCCGTGCTCGGCGACCCCCGGTAGGCACCATCGCCACGGGATGGGTATCGTTGACTCGACCGAACGACCAAGGAGAGCGAATGTTCGTCGTAGCCCTGATCCTCTTCATCGCGGGGATGTACCTCACGGGATTCGCGTTCTCGATCACGGAGTGGCAGGCGTTCGTCTTCGTCGGCGGCATCCTGCTCGTCTCGCTCGCGGTCGCGCTTCCGATCCACATTCAGCGGCGCTAGCCCGTTGCCACCCACCCGTCGCCACAGAACGTCCCCTCGACGCGCCGGAAGCGACATCCTTTGGCGAGCCGCCACATGCGCGCGGCACCCCGCGTCCGCCAGTCGGCGGAGAACGTCGCCTCAGGGGCGCGCGGATGCCGTGCGCACGAGGTCCTTCGCCAGAGCGGTGCCGACCGCGCCCGTGTCAGGCTGTACCGGCTGAGCCGCGAGTATGCCCTCGTGGAGCACGAACAGCCGTGCGGCGAGCGTCTCGGGCTCGGCGCAGCCCGCCGTCGTGGCCAGCTGCGCGAAGAGCCCCCGCAGCCAGCGCTTCTGATCCGCGGCGATGCGGTGGGCGGGATGGTCGGGATCGGGCAGCTCGGCCAGAGCGTTGACGAAGGCGCACCCTCGGCCACCGGTCCACCGCTCGAGCGCCACGAACGGTGCGGTGACGGCGTCGACCGGGTCGGAGCACGTGGTGACCACGTGCTGCACGAGCGCACGCCAACGACCATCGCGCTCGCGCAGATACGCCGCGACCAAGGCGTCCTTCGAGCCAAATCGGTTGTAGAGCGTGCGTTTGGTCACTCCCGAGCGTTCGGCGATGAGGTCCACCCCCACAGCCGTGATGCCGCGGGCGTAGAAGAGGTCTTCGGCGGCCGCGACGATGCGCCGCCCCGCGGGCGTCAAAGGCTCCGTGGTCGTCATTGCGCGCCTTTACCGATCGGTGTACATTCGGGTGATGTTCACCGATCAGTGTAATCACCACGAGGCGCTCCCGCCTCTTCCCGACGACATGCGTGCCGTTCGGATGACGGCACACGGCGGAGTGGAGGTCCTCGAGTCCGCGCGGGTGCCCCTCCCCCGGCCCGCCGCCGGGGAAGCGCTCGTGCAGGTGCGCGCCGTCGCGCTGAACAACACCGACCTGTGGACCCGGCAGGGCGCCTATGGCCTGCCAGGCGACCCCGACGCTCTGGCGGGGTGGCGCGGCCCGGTCACGCTCCCCCGCATCCAGGGCGCGGACGTGGCGGGACGGGTGGTGGCAGTCGGCGCCGACACGGATGCCGCGCTCGTCGGCCGTCGCGTCGTGATCGACCCGGCGATCTACGACGGCTCCGGGCCCGAGGCGAACCCGGTCGGCCTCATGGGCAGCGAACGGGACGGCGGCTACGCGGAGTACGTCACCGCCCCCGTGGACCGCGTGCACGATGTGTCCGGCTCGCCGCTCTCGGACGACCAGCTCGCGAGCCTCCCCACCGCATACGGCACGGCCCTGGGCATGCTCGAGCGCGGACGCGTCACCGCGGGCCACACGGTGCTCGTGACGGGCGCATCCGGCGGGGTCGGCCTCGCCCTCGTGCAGCTCGCGCGGGAGCGCGGCGCCACCGTGCTCGCCGTCAGCAGCGGCGACAAGCTCGATGAGGTGCGCGCCGCCGGCGCGGATGCCGTCATCGACCGCGCGCACGACGTCGTCGCACAGGCGCGGTCTGCCACCACGGACGGCATCGACGTCGTTCTCGACGTGGTCGCCGGCGATCTCGTGGGCCGGGGGCTGCCGATGCTGCGCGAAGGTGGCAGCTGGGTCATCGCCGGCGCCTTGGGCGGGCACGACGTGGCGTTCGACGTCCGCCGACTGTACCTGCACAACGCCCGGATCGTCGGGTCGAGCATGCACACGCCCGGCCACTTCGCCCTGCTGATGGACATCGCCCGCTCAGCAGGCGTGCAGCCCGTGATCGCCGCCACGTTCCCCCTCGAGCAGGCCCCCGAGGCACAGGAGCAGCTCGCCCGTCGGCGACACGTCGGGAAGATCGTGCTGAACCCCTAGGTCCGCGGCGCGGTCCGCGACGATAATGGGGGCATGGTCGGCACGAGCGGCACCTACAGCGCGATCTCGAGCTACAGTCGCGTCGAGATCCTCCACCTCGTGCAGCGTGCCCCGCAGCGTACGATCGCCGAACTCGCTGCGGCGACGGGCCTGCACGCGAACACTGTGCGCGAGCATCTGGACCGACTGGTCGAAGCCGGGCACGTCGTGCGCGAGACCGAGCGGCGCACCACCCGCGGCCGACCGCGCGTGCTCTTCAGCGCCGCGACCGGTGAAGCCGACACCTCGAGCTCCGTGCTGCGCCGCAAGGCGCGCGAAGCCGCGGAGCGCGGCGACCTGATGCGCCGGGTCATGCCGTGGACGAGCATGGCATCCGGCGCTCCGGCCACCGAGTTGGGCACCGAGGCCGTGCACCAGATCGACGCCATCGTCGACCACCTCGCCGAGTCCGGCTTCGACCCGCTCGTCGACGAGACAGCCCTGACGATCGACCTGTCGCCGTGCCCGCACGCCTCGGCGCAGTCCGGCCACCGCGACACGCTGTGCACCGTGCATCTGGCGATCATGGAGGGTGTGCTCAGCGGCGCTCGCGGGCCCTTGCACGTCGACGGCATGCACCCCTCCTGCGACCCCGCGCAGTGCGTCGTGCAGCTGACCTCGAGCTGACGGTTCGCCGCCGAATGGTCAGCACCATGGACGTCGCGCTCGCCGTGAATGAGAGCGCCCCCTGCGTGGATCCCGCCTGCACCGTGCCCGGATGCTGCGGGGCGAACCTGTGAGCACGGTGACGCCCGCGCGGCGCGAACGCCTGCATCGCCGGGTGCGTCTGATCGTCGCGTTCACCATCGCCTACAACGTCATCGAGGGGGTCGTCGCCCTCGTTGCGGGTGTGATGGCCTCGTCGGTCGCGCTGATCGGATTCGGGCTGGACTCGGCGGTCGAGGTGCTCTCGGCCGCCGCCGTGGCATGGCAGTTCACCCGCGCCGATCCGGAGCGCTGGGAGAAGGCGACCGTGCGCGCCATCGCGGTGGCGTTCTTCGCCCTCGCGACGTACGTCGCCGTGGATGCCGTATGGGGCCTCGTCGCACAGGATGCTCCGGCGCACAGCCCGCTCGGACTCGGGATCACGGCCCTGAGCCTCGTCGTCATGCCGCTGCTGGCCTGGTACGAGACCCGCACGGGCCGCGAGCTGGGCTCGCGGAGCGTGCTCGCCGATGCCCGGCAGCTGCTGCTGTGCGTGTACCTCTCGGGGGCTGTGTTCGTGGGGCTGCTGCTGAACAGCCTGCTGGGCTGGTGGTGGGCCGATTCGGTCGCCGCGCTGGTGGTCGCCGCACTCGCCGTGCGCGAGGGGATCGAAGCCTGGCGAGGCGACGTCGAGTCGCCGTTCGAGGTGCTCAGCGAGATGGACGACGACTGACTCAGGGCGCGGTCGCCACCGCCTCGGCCTCCGAGACGCGGATGCGGTCGGCGCCGGTGTAGACGTTCATCGACGCGCCCCGCAGGAAGCCGACGAGCGTGAGGCCCGACGAGGCCGCCAGCTCGACCGCGAGCGACGACGGCGCCGAGACGGCGGTGAGCATCGGGATGCCGGCCATCACCGCCTTCTGCACGAGCTCGAAGCTGGCGCGGCCCGAGACCATGAGCACGTGACCGGACAGCGGCAGACGGTCGTTGAGCACGGCCCACCCGACGACCTTGTCGACGGCGTTGTGGCGCCCGACATCCTCGCGCAGCACGACGAGCTCGCCCGTGGCGGCGTCGAACAGCCCCGCCGCGTGCAGTCCCCCGGTCTTGTCGAACACCGCCTGCTCCGCGCGCAGGCGGTCGGGAAAGCCCGTGAGGGTTGCGGCATCGAGCACCGCGGCATCCCGCGACACGTCGTAGGCCGAGACCGTCTCGACCGCGTCGATGGAGGCCTTGCCGCATAGGCCGCAGGAGCTGGTCGTATAGAAGTTGCGCGCCATGTCGGGGTCCGGCAGCGGCACGCCCGGGGCGAGCGAGACGTCGAGCACGTTGTAGGTGTTCTCGGTCTGGCCGGCCAGCGGGCCGCCCGTGCCGGGGCCGCCGCAGTGGATCGCGCTGCGGAACTGGTCGCCGCGCGAGATCACGCCCTCCGAGACGAGAAAGCCGGCGGCGAGCTCGACGTCGGCGCCGGGCGTGCGCATCGTGACGGCGAGCGACGTGCCGCCGACACGGATCTCGAGCGGCTCCTCGACCGTGAGGGTGTCGGAGCGACGGGCGACGCGGTCGCCCTCCTCCGTGCCGACGGTGATGCGCGTGATCGGCCTGCGCGCGGTGATGCGGCCCATCCCGCCATGCTAATCCCGCGGTGGGATGCCGGGACCGCTCAGCCGCCGATCGCGTTCATGCCGCGCGCGGGCTGCAGGAACGACGGGTCGTTGATCGCGTGACCGGGCAGCTTGCCGCGCACGCAGGAGCGCAGCATCGCGTCGAGGTCGGTGTCCCGTTTCGTCTCGCCTCGCTCGCTCAACGACCCCGGGGCATCCGCCCGCAGGATCGGGAGCAGATCGTACTCGGTCGTCGAGAACAGGCAGTTGCGCAGCTGGCCGTCGGCGGTCAGCCGCAGCCGGTCGCAGTCGCCGCAGAACGGCGCCGTGACCGACGCGATCACACCGACCGTGTGCTCGCCGCCGTCCAGCATCCAGCGCTCAGCGGGAGCGCCGCCGCGTCCCGGCACGGGCGCGAGCGACCACCGCTCGCCGAGCGCAGTGAGGATCTCGTCGCGGGTGACCATGCTCGCGCGGTCCCACGTGTGCCCGGCATCCAGCGGCATCTGCTCGATGAAGCGCATCTGCGCGTCGTGGGCGACCGCGAACTCGACCAGATCGACGAGTTCGTCGTCGTTGACCCCGCGCATCGCGACGGCGTTGATCTTGAGCGGGCGCAGCGGCGAGGCCTGCACGGCCGCGATGCCGGCGAGAACGTCATCGAGCCGGTCCCGCCGGGTCAGCTCGCGAAAACGCTCGCGCTGCACCGTGTCGAGACTGATGTTCACACGCGACAGCCCGGCGTCGATCAGGTCGGGCAGCACCTCGGGCAGGCGGATGCCGTTGGTGGTCATGGCGATCTCGGGATGCCCCTCCGGCCCCTCGATGCGGGCCAGGCGGCGCACGATCTCGACGATGTCGGTACGCAGCAGCGGCTCCCCACCCGTCAGCCGGAAGGTCGTCACGCCGGCGGCCGCGGCGATCCGCGCCACCCGCTCGATCTCGTCGAGGGTCAGGATGCTGGTCTTCGCCAGCCACTCGTTGCCCTGTTCGGGCATGCAGTAGGTGCACCGCAGAGAGCAGCGGTCCGTCAGCGAGATGCGCAGGTCGCGGTGCACGCGGCCGTGCGTGTCGAGCAGGGCGCCGGATGCGGGGGCGTCGGCGGATACGGCCGGTGGCGGCATCCGCGTGCCGATCGTGACGGGCACCGCGCTCACGCGCGCCCTCCGCCTATACGCACAACGATCGCACCGTTTCTCTGGCCGGACATGCACCGAGCCTAGTCCGGACCGAGGGCGGTCCGGGCCGGAGGCGGACGCGATTATTCACGGCTCGACCGACGGCGCGACGCCGTTGTCTTGCGGGAATCTCGATGTCGAGAAACCCGCATCCGGTGTGGTCAGACCACATGCTAACGTGATCGCGAACCGCCCCCTGAGCGATCGGAGTCCTGCCGTGGAGTTGCTCGATCCCCTCCTCCTGGCGAGATGGCAATTCGGCCTGACGACCCTGTACCACTACCTGTTCGTGCCCCTCACGATCGGCATGGCGCTCGTCGTCGCGATCTTCCAGACGGTCTGGTACCGCACCGGCGACATCAAGTGGCTGCACCTGACCCGGCTGTTCGGCAAGATCTTCTTGATCAACTTCGCGATGGGCGTCGTCACGGGCATCGTGCAGGAGTTCCAGTTCGGCATGAACTGGTCGGCCTACTCGCGGTTCGTCGGGGACGTCTTCGGCGCCCCGCTGGCGTTCGAGGGGCTGATGGCCTTCTTCTTCGAGGCCACGTTCATCGGGCTGTGGATCTTCGGCTGGGACCGTCTGCCGCGCCTGCTGCACCTGCTGTCGATGTGGATGGTGGTGCTCGGCTCGACCCTCTCGGCGTACTTCATCCTCGCCGCGAACGCGTTCATGCAGAACCCCGTCGGGTTCCAGATGGCGGCCGACGGCGGACGCGCCGAGCTGATCGACTTCGGCGCGGTGCTGACCAATCCCATCGTGCTCGCCGCGTTCCCGCACACGATCTTCTCGGCGTGGATGTTCGCTGCCGCGGTCATGATCGCCGTCTCGGCATGGCACCTCTCCCGCGGGCAGCATCTCGACACGATGCGCTCGTCGCTGCGGTTCGGATTCTGGTTCATGATCGTCTCGTTCGCCGGCGTCGCCGTCAGCGGCGACCAGCTGAGCCTGGCGATGGTCGCGACACAGCCTATGAAGATGGCCGCGGCCGAAGCCATGTGGGACTCGGCCTGCGGCGCGGATGCGTCGTTCTCGCTGTTCTCGATCGGCACACCCGACGGGTCCGAGGAGGTGTGGTCGCTGCGCGTGCCGTACCTGCTGTCGTTCCTGTCGACCCACAGCCTGGACGGCTGCGTCGAGGGGCTGAACGATCTGCAGGCGCAGTACGAGACGCAGTTCGGGGAGGGCGTCAGCTACATGCCGATCATCTGGGTGACCTACTGGTCGTTCCGCTGGATGATGGGCCTCGGCGGTGCGGCCGCGCTGATCTCGCTCGCGGGCCTGTGGATCACGCGCAAGAAGGCCACCCGCCCCGTGCGGCCCTGGATGTGGCGCCTCGCGATCTGGTCGGCGCCGCTGCCGCTGCTCGGCAGCCTCGTCGGGTGGGTCTTCACCGAGATGGGTCGTCAGCCTTGGATCGTCTTCAGCCTCATGTTCACCGAGGACGGCGTCTCACCGCGCGTGCCGGGGTGGACGGTGCTGATCTCGCTCGCCTCGTTCACCCTGATCTACGCCGCGCTGGCCGTGGTCGAGTTCGGCCTCATCGTCAAGGCCGCGCAGAAGGGTCCCGACCCCGATCCCGATCCCGACGACGAGCACGACGACGCCCGCACACCCCAGACGACGGTCTACTAGGAGGCAGCCATGGATCTCGCATACCTGTGGTTCTGGATCATCGGATTCCTCTTCATCGGCTACTTCGTGCTCGACGGATTCGACTTCGGCGTCGGGATGTCGCTGCCCTTCCTCGGCAGGGACGACATCGGGCGCCGGCAGATCATCAACACAATCGGACCGGTCTGGGACCTCAACGAGACGTGGCTGATCGTCGCGGGAGCGAGCCTGTTCGCGGCGTTCCCCGAGTGGTACGCCACGCTGTTCAGCGGCTTCTACCTGCCGCTGCTGATCATCCTGCTCGCGCTCATCGCCCGGGGAGTGTCGTTCGAGTACCGGCATCAGCGCGACGACCTGCGCTGGAAGAAGCGGTTCGACACGATGATCGTCGTCGGCTCGGCCGTGCCCGCACTGCTGTGGGGCGTCGCGTTCGCGAACATCGTGCAGGGCGTGCCGATCGACGAGGACTTCGAGTTCACCGGCACCCTGTTCACCCTGCTGAGCCCGTATGCGCTGCTCGGCGGTGCGACGACCCTGCTGCTGTTCTTCACCTACGGCGTCAGCTTCGTGGCGCTGAAGACCGACGGCCAGGTGCACGACGATGCCCGCCGCCTCGCCGCCCGCGCAGGTTTGCTCACCATCGTCGTCGCGGCGGCGTTCCTGCTGTGGACCGTGCTGGCCCACCCCGGGGTGCCCGTGATGGTGCTGGCCGGAGCGGCGGCGGTGCTGCTCATCCTCTCGGTCGGCGCGAACCTGCGCGATCGCGAGGGCTGGGCGTTCGGCTTCGCCGCAGCGACGGTCGTGGCGGCCGTGGGCACCCTGTGGTTCGCCCTCTACCCCGCCGTGATGCCCTCCTCGACCGACCCGGCCTTCAGCCTGACGATCGAGAACGCATCGAGCACCGACTACACCCTCACGATCATGTCGTGGGCGGCGCTGATCTTCCTGCCGCTCGTGCTGGCCTATCAGGGCTGGACCTACTGGGTGTTCCGGCGCCGGGTCTCGCGCGCGCACATCGAGAAGGCCGCCGCGCAGGCGCATTGACCCCGGCACCGGTACCCTCGACCGCTGTGGGTGATGTGACGGATGCGGGGGGCGCGCCGCCCGCGCGCACGCCCCCGGTGGATCCACGGCTGCTGCGGTACGCCCGCGCATCCCGTTGGCTCTTCGTGGCGCTCGCGGCCTTCGCCCTGCTGCAGACCGTCGTCATCGTCGCGTTCGCCTGGCTGCTCACGCGCGCGATCACCGGCGCGATCGAGGGGATGCCGGCATCCGAGCTCGCCGCGACGCTCACGGCCCTGGCGGGGGTGGTCGCCGTTCGGGCGACGCTGCTGTGGGGACGGGAGCAGGTGGCCGCGCGCGCGTCGGCGCGCGTGCAGTCGCAGCTGCGAGACGCCGTGATCGGCGCCGTCGGACGCCTGGGGCCCGGATGGCTCGAGGGCCGCAGCTCCGCCGCGCTCGCGGTGACGGCGGGGCGCGGACTCGAAGCCCTCGACGCCTACATCGGCCGGTACCTGCCGCAGCTGGTGCAGACGGCGATCGCGACGCCGATCATCGTGCTCGTGATGTGGTGGGCCGACTGGATCAGCGGCCTGACGGTGCTGCTCACCCTCCCGCTGATCCCGATCTTCATGATCCTCATCGGCCTCGCCACCCGAGCCGTGCAGCGGCGCCAGTGGCAGACGCTGCAGCACCTCGCCGTGCGCTTCGCCGACACCGTGCAGGGCCTCGGCACCCTCAAGGTGTTCGGCCGGCAGCACCGCGCCGCGGCATCCATCGACACGGTCACCGAGCGGTACCGGGCCGAGACGATGAAGGTGCTGCGGGTGTCGTTCCTCTCGGGCTTCGCTCTGGAGTTCCTGGCGAGCATCTCGGTGGCGATCATCGCCGTGTCGATCGGGTTCCGGCTGCTCGAGGGTTCGCTCACGCTGACGGTCGGGCTGTTCGTGCTGCTGCTCGCGCCCGAGGCGTATCTGCCGCTGCGGCAGGTGGGGGTGCAGTTCCACGCCGCGGCGGAGGGCGTGGCGGCGACCGACGACGTATTCGCGGTGCTCGACGCCGCGGCCGGTGCCGCGGGCGCACCCACCCCTCCCCACGGGTCGCCACAGAACGTCGCCTCCGAGTCCCCCGAGCGACAATCCTTGGCGACCGGTGGGGGTGAGCAGGCCGACGGGAATGGGCACGCCGGCGCACGCGCGGATGCCGCACTGCGCGTTCGCGGGATGCAGGTGCGCCGCGGCGAGCGGATGCTGGCTCCCGTCGACCTCACCGTGCGCCCGGGCGAGCTGGTGCTGCTCGAGGGGCCGAGTGGGGCCGGCAAGTCCAGCGTGCTGGCCGCACTGCGCGGCGCGGCGGCCTTCGACGGGACCGCGATGCTGGGGCGGCGCGACATCCGCACCCTCGCCCCCGCGCACTGGCTGGCGTGGGCCGGACAGCAGCCGGGCCTCGTCGGCGGATCCGTCGCCGCGAACGTCTCCCTCGGCGACGACGACCCCGACGACGCGCTCGTGCGCCGCGCCCTCGACATGGCCCGCGCCGGCGAGATCTCCCCCGCATTCGAGCTGGGAGCGCAGGGCTCGGGGCTTTCGGGCGGACAGGCGCAGCGCGTCGCCGTGGCGCGCGCCCTGTACCGCCACCTGCGCAGCGACGCCGCACCCGTCATCGCGCTCGACGAACCTAGTGCGGCCCTCGACCGTGACACCGAGGCCGCGCTCTGGCGAAGCCTGCGTGAGCTCGCGGATGCCGGCGCCGCCATCATCCTCGTCTCGCACCGGATCAGCGCGCGCGCGAGCGCCGACGCCGTCGTGCGGATGCAGCCGGAGGGGGTGACGGTGTGAGCGCCCGCGGCTCCGCGCTGCGGCCCGCGACCGACGCACGCGGGGCGGCCACCGACGCACGCGGCGTGCTGAAGCGCGCGATGCCGCCGCTGCGACGGTTCTGGCCGGCTGCGGCATCCGGATTCCTCTCCGAGGCGTCGGCGGTCGCGCTGCTGGCCGTGAGCGCCTGGCTGATCGTGCGCGCCAGCGAGCAGCCGTTCCTGCTCGCGATCTCGGTGGCGGTCGTCGGGGTGCGGCTGTTCGCCCTGACCCGCGCCGGGTTCCGCTACCTCGAGCGGCTCGCGGGTCACGACGCCGCGCTGCGCCAGCTCGCCGCGACACGCTCGGACATGGTGCGCCGGCTCATTCCGCTGGCACCCGACGGCCTCGGCCAGACGCGTCGGGGCTCGGTGCTCGGCGCGCTCGTCGACGACGTCGATGACCTGCAGAACCTTCCCCTGCGGGTCGTGCAGCCCCTCGCGGCATCCGCGCTCGTCGCCGTCGGCGCGGTGGTGCTCGTCGCCGTCGTCTCACCGCCCGCCGCCCTCACGCTGCTGGCGTGCCTGGTCGGCGCCGGCGCCGTCGCGACGGGCTGGGGATGGGCCTTCGGCGCCCGCGCCGAGCGCGCGCTGGCGCCGCTGCGTGCGCGGCTCGCCGACGCCGTGCTCGATCATCTCGGCAGCCTCGACGTGCTGATCGCCTACGGCGCCGAGGCGCGCAGTCGCGAACGCATCCGCGTGGCCGACGCCGCCGTGCGCCGCGCCGCGGTGCGCCGGGCCGCCGCGCAGGCAGGTTCGGCCGCCCTGGTCTCGCTGCTCGCGGGCCTCGCCTCGGTCGCCGCGGTCGCGGTCGCCGCCCCCGCGGTGGCGACGGGAGCGCTCGGCGCCCCCGGCCTCGCCGTCGCGGTGCTCGTTCCGATGGCCGTGTTCGAGGTGTTCGCCGCCGTTCCGCTGGCCGCCGCCGCGTGGCGCCAGGTGAGGGCGAGCGCCGGACGGATCGCCGAGGCCGTACCCGCGGATCTTCCCGACGGGCTCGTCCACGACGACGCCCCGCCGACCGGCGCGGCGCCCGCCCTGGGCGACGGACTGCGTCTGCGCGGCATCACGGCCCGCTGGCCGGGAGCGGCCACCCCCGCGCTGCGGGGACTCGACCTGGACGTGCAGCCCGGCGAGCGGCTGCTGGTCGTCGGCTCGAGCGGGGCGGGCAAATCCACGCTCGCCCACGTGCTCGTGCGGTTTCTCGACACCGAGGGCACGTATGAGATCGGCGGGACGCCGGTGTCCCGCCTCGCCGGTGACGACGTGCGCCGCACGGTGGGGCTGTGCGAGCAGCGGCCCATGATCTTCGACGAGGACATCCGCCAGAACCTGCTGTTCGCCCGCGACACGGCGACCGACGATGAGCTGCGCGCCGTGCTCGCCCGGGTCGGGCTCGACGACTGGGTCGAGCAGCGCGGCGGCCTGGACGCGCGGGTCGGCGAGCGCGGTGCGCTGATCTCGGGCGGCCAGGCCCAGCGGCTGGCGCTGGCCCGCGCCGTGCTGGCCGACTTCGCGGTGCTCGTGCTCGACGAGCCGACCGCGGGGGTGGATGCCGCGGCATCCGACGCCCTGCTCGTCGACCTGCTTCGAGCCGTGCCGGCCGACCGCGCCGTGGTGCTGATCTCGCACGTCGACGTGCCGGCGGGGCTGATCGACCGCCGCCTGCGGCTGGCCGACGGCCGTCTGACCGCGCAGCCCTGACACCACCCCGCCCTCGCCCCGCGCTCCCACCCCTGTTCCCCACCCCTGTTCTCCACCCCCGTTGTGGCTGCACTTTTCGGCGCCGGCGCCAGGAATAGGCGCCGCCGCAGCCGAAAAGTGCAGCCCCGACGGGTCTGGGGCCGCACCGAGCAGGCTTTCACCCCGGACGTCCCGCCCGGTCCTCCCCGCGGCTGCACTTTTCGGCGCCGGCGCCAGGAATCGGCGCCGCCGCGGCCGAAAAGTGCAGCCACAACGGCAGAGAAGAGCGCGCGCAACGGGTCGGCTAAGGCCCGACGTGTTGCAGACGGACGTCGGCCGGGGCGACGCGCAGGCGCACGGGCATCCCCGGCGCGAGCCGCCCCGCGACGATCTCGTCCGGAGCGACGTCGACCGCCACGGCGGGGTCGGCGGTGTGGATGCGGGCGCCCGCCGGCGTCTGCTCGATCCGCACGATGCGCGCGAGCCACTCCCCGGGCACGGCGGCCTCGGCCTCGGCCAGGCGCAGCGCGCCCGTCCAGGTCGACTCGCCCGCCGGCACCAGCCGCACCGCCGACGGCCGGAACACCGCGGCCAGCGGCGCGCCCTCATCGCCCGCCGCCCGGCGCGACGCCTCGTCCTCGGCGGCAATCAGCACATCGACCCCGCCGCCCGGCGCGCGCCACAGGCCGCCGTCGGCGACGCCCTCCAGACGGTTCAGCCCCGCCACGGTCGCCGCGAATCGCGTGGCGGGCGCACTCAGCACGTCGCGCACGTCGCCGCGCTGGGTGACCCGCCCGGCCTCGAGGATGATCAGGCGCGAGGCGAGGGCCGCGGCATCCACCGCGTCGTGTGTCACGATCACGGCGGTCGAGCGCGTCACGGTGAGCTGATCGTGCAGCATCGCGCGGATCTCGGCGGCGGTCTCGGGGTCGAGCGCGGTGAGGGGTTCGTCGAGCAGCAGCAGCTGCGGCCCCGTCGCGAGCGCTCGCGCCACCGCGACCCGCTGCTGCTGCCCGCCCGAGAGCTCGCGGGGCTTCTGCCCGCCGCTTCCCGGCAGGCCCACGCGCCACAGCCACTCGTCGGCCTCGGCGCGGGCGACCTGGCGCGGGATGCCGGCGGCCCGCGGTCCGAACGCGACGTTCTCGCGGGCCGTCAGGTGCGGGAACAGGTGGGGCTCCTGCCCCAGCAGCACGGCACCGCGCTGCGCGGGCGGCAGGTGCCGGCGGGGCTTCTCGGTCGTCGCGACGACGCGGTCGCCGATGCGCACGGTGCCCGCGTCGAAGCGCACGAGTCCCGCGATGGCGCCGAGCAGGCTCGATTTTCCGGCACCGCTCGGCCCCATGATGGCGACCACCTCGCCGGGCTGCGCGTCGATCGCGGCCTCGATCCGCAGCGACGGCCGCGCGATGGCGATCCGCGCCGAGAGTTCCGCTCCCGTCACCGGGCCACCCCCTGACGCCAGCCGCGCACGAGCAGCAGCACGACGAGGGCGGTCACGAGCAGCAGCAGCGACAGCGCGACGGCCGTGCCCTGCTCCACACCGGCGCCGTTGAAGGCGGTGTAGATGGCCAGCGGCATCGTCTGGGTGACCCCGGGGGCGTTGCCGGCGAACAGCGCCGTGGCGCCGAACTCGCCGACCGCGCGGGCGAAACAGAGGATGACGCCCGCGACAAGACCCGGCGTGGCCAGCGGCAACGTGACGCGCCAGAGCGTGCGCCACCGGCCGGCGCCGAGGGTAGCCGCTGCACGCTCGTACTCCACGCCCGAGGTGCGCAGCGCCCCTTCGAGGGCGAGCACGAGGAAGGGCAGCGCGACGAACACCTGGGCGATGATCACGGCGGTCGTGGTGAACGGGATCTGCACCCCCCACTCGGCCAGAGCCTGGCCGAGGGGCCCCGTGCGCCCGAACAGGAAGAGCAGGGCGACGCCGCCCACCATGGGCGGCAGCACCAGCGGCACCGTGACCAGCACGCGCAGCAGACCCGCGATGCGCGAGCCCGCCCGTGCGATCACGAGCGCGAGCGGCACCCCGAGCAGCACACACACGACCGTCGCGACAAGACCCGTGCCGAGCGAGAGCCCGAGCGCCTGCAGCGCCGCCGGTGCGGTGATGTCGCTCCACAGCGTCGCCCACTGCACGCGCGCGACGAGAGCGCCGAGCGGCACCACCAGCAGCGCCAGCCCCAGCAGCGCCGGCACCATCAGGATCCGCGGCACGAACCCGGGGCTCTGCGCGCGGCCGCCGATCACGATCCGCCCCTCACGGCGCGCCGAACCCGTATCGTGCCAGCACGTCGCGGCCCTCGGGCCCGGTCACGAAGTCGACGAAGGCCTGGGCGGCCTCGGGATGCCGGGAGCCGGCGAGGGCCGCGATCGGATAGCGGTTGACGACGGCATCCGCGCCCTGCGGGGTGATCGCCTCGATGCCGGAGCGCGTCGCGACATCCGTGGTGTAGATCAGGCCGGCGTCGGCCTCACCGACGGCGACCTTGGTCGCGACGGCCGTGACGCTCTGCTCGAGGCTGGCGGGAGTCAGGTCGACGCCGGCGCGCTCGAGCAGCTGCGCGGACGCATGGCCGCACGGGACCTCCGGAGCGCAGAGCACCACCGTCGCCCCGGGGTCGGACAGGTCGGGCAGGCTCATGATGCCGGCCGGGTTTCCCTCAGGCACGGCGATGACGAGCGTGTTCGTCGCGAACACCGTGGCCGGATCGCCGAGTCCGGCATCCTGCACGGCCCGCATATTGGCCTCGTCCGCCGAGGCGAACACGTCGGGGCTCGCGCCCTCGACGATCTGCGTCGCCAGCGTGCTCGATCCGTCATACACGAGGGGCAGGATATCGATCTCGGGATGCGCTGTCTCGAAATCATCGGCGATCTCGTCGAACGCCGCCTGCAGGGATGCCGCGGCATACACGGTCAGCGTGGCGGGGGAACCGGCGGCTTCATCGGCAGCCGGGGATGCCGCGCAGCCGCCGAGAACGGCCAGGCCGAGCGCCACAGCGGCCACGACGCCCCATCCGCGCGAACCCCGCCGCCTCACGAGGCGGGGGTCTCGACGATGACGGTGGTGGCCTTGACGACGGCGGCGGCGAGCGAACCGACCTCCAGCCGCATCTCGCGCACGGCCTCCGACGACATCAGCGAGACGACGCGATGCGGGCCGGCCTGGATGTCGACCTGCGCCATCACGTCGCCGACCTGCAGGCGCGTCACCAGGCCGACGAAGCGGTTGCGAGCGCTCGAGAGCCGGTCGCCGGCATCTTCCGCCGCACGGGCGACCGCGACGGCACGTTCCGCGAGCGCGGCACCGGGGACCTCCGCCGGAACCGCTCCCGTCGTGGGCAGGGCACCCTGCTCGATCCACCGGCGCACGGTGTCGTCGCTGACGCCGAGCAGGCGAGCGGCCTCGGCGATCTTGTAGGCGGGCATGACGACAATGGTAGCCGCATCCGCGGATCTCTCACCCTGAAATCTCCGATCCTGCGGGTTCGCCCCCGTTCGGCGCCGGTCCTGACCCGCTGCGCCAGGCCGCGGACGAGCCGGGCCTCGCGCTCGCTCCCGGCGTACCCTGGAGGAATGCCCCTGCCGCCGCTCGTCGACCCCGTCGCCGCGCTCAGCCACGCCGAGCGCGCCCGCACCGCGCGCCACGCCAGCCTGCTCTCCCTCGGCGAGATCGGGCAGCGCCGGCTCGCCGCCGCGCACGTCGCCATCGTCGGAGCCGGCGGACTGGGCTCGCCCGTCATCCTGGCGCTCGCGGCCGCCGGCGTCGGCACCCTCACGATCATCGACGACGACATCGTCGAGGCGTCCAACCTGCAGCGACAGGTGATCCATTCGCTCGCCGCGGTCGGGCAGCGCAAGGTCGACAGCGCCCGCGCCGCCGCGGCCGGCCTCTCGCCCGAGACCGTCGTCATCACCTACGCGGAGCGACTCACGCCCGCCAATGCCGAGCGGATGCTGCGGGGCGCCGACCTGGTGATCGACGGCACCGACACCTTCGACACCCGCGAGGCCGTCGCCGCCGCCACCGAGGCCCTCGGCATCCCGCTGGTGTGGGGCACGGTGCAGGAGTTCGACGCGCAGGTGACGGTCTTCTGGTCCGCGCCGCCCGCGGAAAGCCCCGCCGTGCGTCTGGGCGATCTGTACCCCGCGGGCAGCGTCGGCGACGTGCCCACCTGCGCCGATGTCGGCGTGCTCGGCGCCCTGTGCCTGCAGGTCGGCTCGCTTCTGGCGATCGAGGCGGTCAAGCTCATCGCGGGGATCGGCGAGCCGCTGCTCGGCCGCGTGCTCGTGATCGACGGGCTGCGGGCCCGCCAGCGCGAGGTGCCGCTGCGGCCGAGGCAGGCACACGCGGGGGCGGATGCCGCGGGGGCGTCGCCCGCGGAGGATTCCCCCACCCCCGTCCGGGCGACCCCCGAACCGGCCCGCGTCGACGCCGGCACCCTCGCCGCCGCCGTCGAGAACGGCACGGCGCCCGACCTCATCGACGTGCGCGAAGCCTCGGAGCTGGACCGCGGCGCGATTGCCGGCATCCGACACGTGCCGCTGATGACCCTGCTGGCGGACCCGGCCGCGGCCGCCCCGCCCGACGGCGCCCGCACACCGAGCGTCGTGATCTGCCAGGCGGGTGCCCGTGCGCAGCGCGCCGCCCGCGCCCTGCTCGCGGCCGGCGTCGACGCGGTCGTCCTCGCCGGCGGGATGGACGCCTGGCCATCCTCCGCACCGACCGCGCCCTCGCCCGCGCCCTCCTCCACCCCCCGCTCGCCTGTCGCTGACCGACCCGCCACGCGCCCGTCGACGTCGATCCGCGACACCGGAGCGGAGCGGCAAACCGTCGGCACCAGCGCGCTCTCCGGCGCCGGCACGGCAACGGACGCAGGCGGACGCGCGTGAGCGACGCGCTGCGCTCCGTCGAAGAGCACCTCGCCGCGGTGCTCGAGGCAGCCCCCCTGCTCGGCGCCTCCGACGTCGCCCTGGCCGCCGCAGCCGGCCGCACGCTCGCCGAGCCGGTGTGCGCACGTGTGGACATCCCGGTGTTCGACAACTCGGCGATGGACGGATTCGCCGTGCGCCACCACGATGTGGCCTCGGCATCCGACGACGCGCCCGTCATCCTGCGGGTCGTCGCCGACCTGCCCGCCGGCACCGAGCTCGACCCGCCCCTGGCAGCGGGAGAGGCGGCGCGGATCATGACCGGCTCCCCCCTGCCCGCCGCCGCCGACACGGTCGTGCCGTTCGAGGACACCGCCGGCGGGCTCGACGACTCGCTCGAATCCGCCCGCGTCACCCGCGCCCCCCGGTCGCTCGGCGCCCACATCCGCCGCCGCGGCGGCGACGCGGGCATCGGCGACACCATCGTGGCGGCGGGCGAACGCCTCGGGCCGTTCCAGCTCGCTGCGGCCGCGGCATCCGGAGTCGCGACGGTCACCGCCCACCGGCGGCCTCGCGTCGCCGTCGTCTCGACCGGCTCGGAGCTGGCGGCACCCGGCGCGACGCTTCGACGAGGACAGATCCCGGAGTCCAACTCCATCCTGCTCACCGAGCTCGCCCGCGCCGCCGACGCCGACGTCGTGCTCACCGCCAGCGTCGACGACACGGATGCCGCGTTCCTCGACATCCTCGAGCGGGCACGCGAGGCCGGTGCCGACGTCATCGTCACCTCGGGCGGGGTCAGCGCCGGCGCGTACGAGGTGGTCAAGAACACGCTCTCGTCAGGCGGCGAGGTGGACTTCGTGAAGGTCGCGATGCAGCCCGGAAAGCCGCAGGCGTTCGGCCGACTGGCCGACGGCACCCTGTTCTTCGGCCTGCCGGGCAATCCCGTCAGCTCGGCGGTGTCGTTCGAGATGTTCGTGCGCCCGGCGCTGCTGGCGATGCAGGGGCGCCGCGACATCCGCCGGCCGCTCCTCCGCCTCACCGCCGCGACCGGATGGCGCACCCCGCCCGGGCGCCGTCAGTACCTTCCCGCGGCCATCGACCGCGCCGACCCGGCGGGCTGGCGAGTGGGTCCCGCGACCGCCGGCGGCTCGGGATCGCATCTGGCCGGGGGCCTGGCTCGCGCGGAGGCCTATGCGGTCGTGCCCGCCGACGTCGACGCGGTCGAACCGGGCGACCCGGTCGATGTCATGCTGATCACATGAGCTTCACGCACCTGGATGCCGCCGGCCACGCCCGCATGGTCGATGTGACCGAGAAGCAGCCGACCGTCCGCGCCGCGACCGCCCGCGGGATGGTGCGCTGCGCGCCGCACGTGATCGAGGCCCTGCGCAGCGGCACCGCCCCGAAGGGCGATGTGCTGGCCGTCGCGCGGATCGCCGGCATCCAGGGCGCCAAGAAGTGCGCGGAGCTGCTGCCGCTGGCCCACATCATCGGCGTGCACGGCGCGGTCGTCGATCTCGACATCACCGACGACGGTGTCGAGATCGAGGCGACGGTGCGCACCGCCGACCGCACGGGCGTCGAGATGGAGGCGCTCACCGCCGTCAGCGTCGCCGCACTCGCGATCGTCGACATGGTCAAGGGCATCGACAAGTCCAGCTCGATCGAGAACCTGCGCATCACCGCCAAAGAGGGCGGCCGCTCGGGCGCCTGGACCCGCCCTGGCGAGTAGGCGCGCCATGGGCGACCTCGACGCGATCCTGCTCGCGGGCGGCCGCGCGTCGCGCCTGGGCGGTGCGACCAAGCCGCTGCTGCAGATCGACGGGCGTACCCTGCTCGCGCGGGCGATCGACGCGGCGGCGGATGCCGGGGCCCAGCGCATCATCGTCGCCTCCGAGCAGCTGAACGATGACCCGCGCGTGACGTGGGTGCGCGAGCACCCGCCCTTCGGCGGGCCGGTCGCGGGGATCCTGGCGGCGCTCGCGCACATCGAGGCCGAGCGCGTGCTCGTGCTGGCGTGCGACCTGCCGCGTGCCGGCGAGGCCGTGCGGGCGCTGACCGCCGCTGCCCCGGCATCCGACGGCGCCTGCCTCGTGGATGCCGCCGGCCGCACGCAGTGGCTCACCGCCGTCTACCGCACCGCGTCCGTGCGCCGGGCCGCGGGGGCGCTCAGCGATGCAGGCCGCAACGCGCCGATGCGTGCGTTGACCGCCGGACTCTCGCTCGCGCTCGTCGCGGATGCCGCGGGCGCGACCGGCGACGTGGATACGTGGGAGGATTTCTACCAGGCGCGCCGGCTCGCCCGCGCGCCGGAGACGGAGCGAACCATGGCGACCGAAGAACCCCGCACCCTTCCCCCCGAGGCCCTCGACGCCTGGGCAGCCGCACTGCGCGAGCGGTTCGGACTGGCCGAGGACGACCTGCCCATCAGCCTGATCCTGGATCTCGCGCGCGACGTGGCCAATGACGTCGCACGCCCCGCCGCACCGTTCAGCGCCTTCGCCGCCGGGCTCGTGGCCGGGCGCGCGGGCGGCACCCCGGAGCAGGTGCGCGAGGCCGTCGAGGCCGTCACGGCGCTGTCGGCGCAGTGGGCCGAGGACGAGGCCTGATGGCGCGCGTTCGATACTTCGCCGCCGCCGAGGAGGCGGTCGGCCGCGACGAGGAGGCCCGCGGCGAAGCCACCGTCGGGGCCCTGCGCGAGGCGCTGCTGACCGAGCACCCCGGACTCACCGGCATCCTGCCCCGCTGCGCCGTGCTCGTCGGCGGCTCCCGGGTCGAGGACGACACGCCCCTGGCGACGGATGCCGTCGTCGACATCCTGCCGCCCTTCGCCGGCGGCTGAGGCCCGGGGCGCTCCCGCCCCTGCTGCCCCAAAACACCGGCGAGTCGCCGGACACACCGCCGAGCCCGGCGCCCCTACGGTGCGTCGCTCGCGGCGCCGGTGTTTCGGCCGACCGACGGTGCGGCCCGCCACCGCCTGCCGTCCACCAGATCGACGGCCGCGCAGACGAGAACGATGGTGATCAGCAGGTGCACCGCCGGGTTGGTGCCGCCGTACTCCAGCCAGCCCGGCCATCCCTCGAGGGCGAAGCTCGAGGGTTCCGCGCCCGCGGGCCCCGTCTCGAAATCGACGATGAGGGACCACACGACCACGGTGATCGATGCCGCCACGAAGCCCACCCACAGACCCCAGCGGATGCCGCGCCCAATTCGGCGCGCCCAAACGCCGACCACGAAGAACACCGCGGCGCCACAGAGGGCCATCCCCGCATACTCGAGGACCGGTATCGACGGGGGTCTGATCGAGACCAGCTCGTTGTTCAGGTCGAAGACTCCGCCCACCTCACGGCCCATCGCCTGAAGCGAGAGGATCCCGACGCTCGCGGTCAGGAACATCGCGAGCACGACTCCCCCGACGACGCCGGCCACGACCTTCACAAACCTCATAGACCTCCAAGTCCACCGTCAGCACCTTGGGCGACGGCATCCGGCACGGTTCACTCCACCCGGGGCACCCTACTCCGGCAGAGTGTCGGCCGCAGTGACTCGAAATACCGGTGATGCCCTGAACACGCCGGCGGTGCCGGCTCCGGTACGGCGCGTCGGCGGCGGCACCGGTCTTCTCGCCCGTCGCCGCCTCAGACCGGCTCGGTGTCCGACCGTCCCGACCTCTCGTCGCCCAGCACGGCCTGCAGAAAGCTGCGCGTGCGCTCCTCCCGGGGGTTCGAGAACATCACCTCGGGCGCGGCCTCCTCGACGATGCGGCCGCCGTCGAACATCAGCACCCGGTTCGACACGTCGCGCGCGAACTGCATCTCGTGGGTGACGATCAGCATCGTGATATCGGTCGTCTCGGCGACGTGGCGGAGGATTCCCAGCACCTCGCCGACGATCTCGGGGTCGAGCGCCGAGGTGACCTCATCGAGCAGCAGGACCTCGGGATCCATGGCCAGTGCTCGCGCAATCGCGACGCGCTGCTGCTGCCCGCCCGAGAGCTCGAGCGGATGCGCGTCGCGCTTGTCGGCCAGCCCGACCTGCTCGAGCAGACCCTCGGCCTTCTGCACGGCATCGGCCTTCGGCATCCCGAGCACGTGTACGGGTGCCTCGATGAGGTTCTCGAGCACGGTCATGTTCGGGAACAGGTTGAACTGCTGGAAGACCATGCCGATGCGGGTGCGCAGGCGGCGGCGGTGCTTCTCCTTGAGCGCCACGCGCTTGCCGTCCCGCTCCTCGTGCGTGAGCGGCTCGCCGTCGACGTAGATGTAGCCGCCGGTGGCTTCCTCGAGCGTCATGAGCAACCGGAGGATCGTGGTCTTGCCCGATCCGCTCGGGCCGATCAGCGTCACCCGGTCGCCCTTGGCGACCTGGAACGTCAATCCGTCGAGCACGACGTTGTCGCCGTAGCGCTTCTCGACGTCCTCGAAGCGGATGGCGGGTTCGTGCTCAGTATCGGAAGGCAAGGCGCTTCTCCAATCGGCTGATCAGCAGCGAGGTCGGGTAGCTCGCCGCCAGGAAGATGAGGCCGGCGAGGGTGATGGCCTCGACGTACCGGAAGTGGCTGCCCCCGAAGGCCAGGCTCGCCTGCACCAGCTCGACGATGCCGATCGCGAGGAGGAACGGGGTGTCCTTGAACATCGAGATGGCGTAGTTGCCCAGCGCCGGCACGGTGGCGCGCAGCGCCTGCGGGATGACGACCGCGGTCCAGGTGCGGCGCGTCGACATCGACAGCGCCGTGCTCGCCTCCCACTGCCCCCGCGGCACCGCGTCGATCCCGGCGCGGTAGACCTCGGCCATGTAGGTGGAGTAATGGATGCCGAAGACCACGATGCCGATGGTGATCGGCTCGACGTCGAGGAAGGTGTAGTAGGCGAACAGCAGCTGCACGACGATGGGCGTCATGCGGATGAAGTCGACGATGAACTTGATGATCCGGTCCACCGCCCGCGGCACCGACCGCCGCAGGATGGCGATGAACAGGCCGAGGACCGCGGCGATCGCGGTGCTGAGCACCGTCACGACGAGCGTCACCGTGAAGAAGGCGTACAGCAGCTCGGGCAGGGCCTCCCAGGCCAGCTCCCAGTTCCAGCTCCAGCCGCTCATGATCTCGCCTGCCCGGAAGCCACGCCCGTGTCGGGCGAGCGCAGGCTGAGCGCCTCGCGCAGGGATTCACCGCGGCCCAGCCGGTGCTTGGCGTGCACCTCGAGGGCGTTCATGCCGAGCGTCAAGAGGTACGCGATGCCGAAGTACATCACCAGGCCGACCCCGTAGGCGAAGAAGGTGTTGGTCTCGATGCGCAGCTGGTCGAGGCGGAACGTCAGATCGGCGATCGTGATGAAGCCCACGATGGCCGTGCCCTTGAGCAGGTGGATCAGCAGGTTGGTCAGCGAGGGGATCATCAACGCCCACGCCTGCGGAAAGACGACCCGCCGCATCCGCTGCGCCGGGGACAGGCTGAGCGCGGTGGCGGCCTCCCACTGCCCAGCGGCAACCGAGTTGATCGAGCCCCGCACGACCTCGGCGGCGTATGCGCCGTAGTTCAGTCCGAGCGCGACGATGCCGACCAGCATCGCGGGCAGTTCCACCCCGAGCTGCGGCAGCACGAAGAACAGCCAGAACAGCTGCACGACCAGCGAGGTGCCGCGGAAGAACTCGATGATCACCCGGGCGGTGCCGCGCAGCAAGACATTGTGCTGCCGCGCGAGCAGCCCGAGCGTCACCGCGATCACCAGCGCCAGGGCGGCGCCGCCTACCGTCAGCTGGAGGGTGATGAACATCCCCTCCAGGATCAGCGGCAGCGCCTCCCCGAGCGCGTCGAGATTAGCGTCCATGTGCGGAAGGCGTGATGCCTACTCGAGGTCCCCCGCGCACAGCTGCTCCGTGGTCATCGTCTCGGGAGGCAGGTTCTCGGCCGTGAAGCCGTACTCCCCCACCAGGCCGAGGTAGGCGTCCTCGTCGCCCGTGATGTTCGCGAGCTCCTCGTTGTAGGCCTCGAGCAGCTCCGTGTCGTCCTGACGGAAGACCGTCGCGCCGGCACCCACCTGCTCCACGCCGTCGATGACCTGGACGAAGGCGTCGGTGGTCTCCACGCCGGCATCCGGGTTGTTCTCGGCCATCCAGTTGAGCGAGATCGCGGTCATCGCGAAGGCATCGGCGCGGCCGTTGGAGACGGCATCCATCCCCGACTGAGCGTCCGAGACGGTCTGCACGTTCTCGATGCCGAGCGATTCGGCGTAGCCCTCCTCGATGCCGCCCGAGAGCACGGCGAGGTCGACGTCCCCGCCGGCGTCCACGACCGAATCAAGGTCGGTCAGTCCCTGGGGATTGCCCTCGGGAACCATCAGGGCGGTCGTGTACATGATCTCGGGGTCGCTGAACGCGGCCTGCTCGCACCGCTCGGGGAGGATGGACATCCCCGCGCTGATGACGTCGAAGCGACCGGCGTTCAGGCCCGGGATGAGGGAGTTCCAGTCGACCTGTTCGATCTGGATGTCGTCGATGCCCAGGTTGCCGAAGATCTCCTCGTGCATGGCGATCGTGGCACCGAGCGGCTCGTCGCCCTCCATCCAGGAGTACGGGCGCTCGTCGGCGATCGCGATCGTCACGGTCCCCTGCTCCTGCAGCTGCTCGAGCGTGCTTCCCGCGTCACCCCCGTCTCCCCCTCCGTCGCCGCCTCCGCAGGCGGTGAGCGCCCCGAGGGCGAGGACGGCGCCGGCAGCGAGGCCGGTTCGTGCGGCGGTACGGCGATGAATAGCCATCATGCTCCTCTGTTCGGTCGTGGCAGTGGGACGAAACTCTCGTTCCTCCCGCGAGGAAGGACCGACACGAACGACCCGAAAGCGGTCATGGTCGAACCACCCTAGAGGAACCGACCGGAATCGGTCGCCCGCTTGACAGACGACCTCGGTCGTGCCACCCGGTTGCGCAACGCGCGGGTCGAAACTACCCTCCGAGGCCCTTCCAGGCCGTGGTTCCGTCGGCCTCGACCTGACGCTTCCACACCGGCAGATCGGTCTTGATCGTCTCGATCACGCGGCGACAGACCTCGAACGCCTCCGCTCGATGGGGCGAGGCGACCGCGATGATCACGGCGGCATCCCCGACCGCGAGGCGCCCGATGCGGTGACTGACCGCGACGATCGCAGCGGTGTCGCCGATCGCGGCGGCGGCCAGGCGCGCGAGGCCGGACTCGGCGTCCGGGTGCGCGGTGTACTCGAGCGCGACGACGGACCCGCCGGCATCCGGATCGTGATCGCGTACGCGCCCGACGAAGGTCGTGACGGCGCCCGCCGCATCGTCATCGACGGCCTCCAGGTGCGCGTCGAGGTCGAGAGGATCGGCGCTGACGCGCGCCAGCCGCACCGCAGCGGGCATCAGTGGTCGCCCCCCTCGAGCTGGTCGATCACGTGGCGCGCGACCGAGAGCACGGCGGGGATGCCGGTGGTGACGGCCGCCGTCGATCCGGGCAGGTTCACGACGAGCACGCCCTGCGGGTCGACGACGCCGGCCAGGCCGCGGGAGAGCATCCCGGCGGGTTTCTCGTCCGCACCGATGCGCCGCAGATGCTCGGCGAGCCCGGGGACCTCGCGCGTGATCACGCGCGACGTGCCCTCGGGGGTCTGATCACGGGGAGACACGCCCGTGCCGCCCGTCGTCACGATGAGCCGCACCCCCGCGGCCACCGCCGCACGCACCGCCGCTGCGACCTGGTCGGCGCCGTCCGAGACGACGACGGGCTCGTCGGTCGTCCACCCGTCCGCGCGCAGCAACTCGACCGCCGCCGGCCCGCTGCGATCCTCCCGCAGCCCGGCCGCAGAGCGGTCCGACACCGTGATCACCGCCGCCGGCAGCGGTCTGGACGTCGACGAATGCATGCCCTCAGCCTATGCGGGCGAACCCTTCGCGGTCTCGGCGGCCGCGACGATGCGGTTGGCCATGCCCGCGAAGATGAAGCCGTGGAAAGGCAGCACGGCCAGCCAGTACAGGCGCCCCGCGAGCCCTCGCGGAAAGAAGACGGCCCGCTGCTCGTACCGTGCGCCACGATCGGTCGGCACGGCGCGCATCTCGAGCCACGCGAGTCCGGGAACCTTCATCTCCGCCCGCAGCCGCAGCTGCGACGGGTCCGACGCGCCCCCGCGCTCGACGTCCTCGACGCGCCAGAAATCCAGCGCGTCGCCCACGGCGAGGCGATCCGGATGCCGTCGGCCCCGCCGCAGGCCGACACCACCGACGATCTTGTCCATCCAGCCGCGCACGGCCCACGCGAGCGGCCAGGAATACCAGCCGCGCTCGCCGCCGATCCCTTCGACCACGCCCCACAGATCCTCCGCCGGCGCGGACGTCTCGACGCTGCGCACATCCGTGAACACCACCCGGCCGGCCCAGTCCGGGTCGCCGGGCAGAGGATCACTCGGAGCGTGGTGCACCGCGGCATCCTGCCAGCTCGTCTCGACGTCGCCGATTCTCTCGCGACCCAGCGCGAGCGCGACGGCCCGGCGATACGGCGTGAGCCCGCCCTCCGGAGGCGGGATCAGCTCGTCGACGGCACGGTTCTTGACGACGCACTCGTTCTGCAGCGACTCGACGAGCGGCCGCGCGATCGAGCGCGGAATCGGCGTCACGACGTTCACCCAGTGCGACGCGAGACCCGGTGTCAGCACCGGCAGCGCCGCGATCGGGCGCTGGCGAAGCCCCGCCTCGACGGCGTAGCCGTTCATCATCTGGCCGTAGCGCAGCACGTCCGGGCCGCCGATGTCGACAGCGCGATTCACATCGGCATCCACGCGCGCAGCGCCGAGCAGATAGTGCATCACGTCGCGCACGGCGATCGGCTGGATGCGGTTGCGAACCCATTTCGGCGCCGGCATGTAGGGCAGCACCTCGGTCAGGTGCCGCACCATCTCGAACGACGCCGAGCCCGAGCCGATCACGACGCCCGCCTGCAGCACCAGCGACGGCACGCCCGAGGAGAGGAACACCTCGCCCACCTCGACCCGGGAGCGCAGGTGCCGCGACAACGGCACGTCGTCGGGGTGCAGGCCCCCGAGATAGACCAGGCGTCCCACGCCCGCGGATGCCGCGGCATCCGCCACCGTCTGTGCGGCCTGCTGGTCGGTCTGCTCGAACGAGCGCCCGCCACCCATCGAGTGCACGAGGTAGTAGAGCACGTCGACATCGTCGACGGCGGCGATGACCGCATCCCGATCGGACGCGTCGCCGATCACGACCTCGACGTCATCGCCCCAGTCGGCCGACGCGACGCGCTCGGCGTTGCGCGCGAGCACTCGCACGCGATAGCCGGCGGCGAGCAGCCGCGGCACGAGCCGCCCGCCGACGTAGCCGGTCGATCCGATCACGAGAGCCCGGGGCGCGTCGCCGTCGGCACGGGGCTGCGCCCGCAGGGCTGCTTCTCGGCCCGTGGGCGCCGCCGTCTGCATCAGACGCCGCTCGCGCGCTCCAGTCGCACCGTCACCGACTTGGAGGTCGGCGTTCCCGAGACATCCGCGGTCGAATCCAACGGCACGAGCACGTTCGTCTCGGGGTAGTAGGCCGCCGCGTTGCCCACGGGTGTCTGGTACGCCACGATGCGGAAGTCCTCGGCGCGGCGCTCTTCAAGACCGCCGTCCGCACGAGGCCACTCCGAGACGAGGTCGACCATGTCGCCATCGGCGAAGCCCAGAGCCGCGATGTCCTCCGCATTGACGAGCACGACGCGCCGTCCGTCGTGGATGCCGCGGTACCGGTCGTCCTTGCCGTAGATCGTCGTGTTGTACTGATCGTGCGAACGCAGCGTCTGCAGCAGCAGCCGTCCCTCAGCGATGCGCGGGTACTCGAGCGGGTTTCCCGTGAACCGCGCCTTGCCCGTCGACGTCGCGAACCGCAGCTCGTCGCGCGGCCCGTTCGGCAGGAAGAACGTGCGGCCCTTCGCGATCCGAAGGTCGTAGTCCTCGAACCCCGGCACCACCCGGGCGATGTGATCGCGGATGCCGCGATAGTCGCTCTCGAGCGCCTTCCAGTCCGCGTGCGGCACATTGCTCGCACTGTCGGTGCCGGCGGAATCCGGCCCATGCGCCTCTTCCGGAGCGGTGCGCTCCGCCTGGCCCCGGTCGATGTCGCCGGCGGGAGCGGCGATCGGCCGCGACGCGCGCGAGTCGGCAGCGCCGAAGAGCAGTCCGCACAGGCGCGCGACGATCGCGACCTCGCTGAGCAGATCGGATGCCGGGGGCTGCAGCCGTCCGCGCGAGGCGTGCACGGCGCCCATGGAGTCCTCCACGGTCACCCGCTGCTCGCCGCCGGCGCGGCTGTCGCGGTCGGTGCGCCCGAGCGTGGGCAGGATGATCGCCCGACGCCCGGTGACCACGTGGGATCGGTTGAGCTTGGTCGAGACCTGCACGCTCAGCTCGGTGTTGCGCAGCGCCTTCTCGACGACGCGCGTGTCGGGCGTCGCACTGACGAAGTTGCCGCCCATGCCCATGAAGAACCGGGCCTTGCCGTCGCGCATCGCGCGGATCGCCTCGACGGTGTCATAACCGTGCTCACGGGGCGAGGTGAAACCGAACTCGGCGTCGAGGGCTTCGAGGAAGGCCTCGGCGGGCTTCTCGTAGATGCCCATCGTGCGGTCGCCCTGCACGTTGGAGTGACCCCGGACGGGACAGACGCCGGCGCCGGGACGGCCCATGTGGCCCTGCAGCAGCAGCACGTTCACGACGTCGCGCAGGGTCGGCACCGAGTGCTTGTGCTGCGTCAGTCCCATCGCCCAGCACACGATCGTCGCCGACGAGGTGCGGGCGGTCTCGGCGACGTGCCGCAAAGAGCCTTCCGAGATGCCCGTCGCCTCCACGAGCTCGTCCCAGGTGACCTCGCGCAGCTGCGCCGCGTACTCGTCGAAGCCCGAGGTGTGCGCCTCGATGAAGGCGCGGTCGATCACGCCGCCGTGCTTCTCCTCGGCCTCGAGCAGGTGCTTGCCGATGGCCTGGAAGAGCGCCTGGTCGCCGCCGAGGCGGATCTGCACGAACTGGTCGGCGAGCTTCGTGCCGCCCAGGAGCACGCCCTGCGGGTTCTGCGGGTTCTCGAACCGCATCAGGCCCGCCTCGGGCAGCGGGTTGACGGCCACGATCGTCGCGCCGTTGTTCTTGGCCTTCTCGAGCGCGCTCAGCATCCGCGGGTGGTTGGTGCCCGGGTTCTGGCCCGCCACGATGATCAGATCGGCCTTGTGCATGTCCTCGATCGAGACGGTGCCCTTGCCGATGCCGAGCGTCTCGGTGAGGGCCGAGCCGCTGGACTCGTGGCACATGTTCGAGCAGTCGGGCAGGTTGTTCGTCCCGAGCCCGCGCACGAGCAGCTGGTAGAGGAATGCGGCCTCGTTCGACGTGCGGCCCGACGTGTAGAAGACGGCCTCGTCCGGGTCGTCGAGCGAGCGCAGCGTGTCGGCGATCTCGCGCAGGGCGTCGTCCCACGAGATGGGGCGGTAGTGCGTGTCGCCGTCTTCGAGCAGCATCGGCTGCGTCAGGCGGCCCTGCTGCCCCAGCCACCAGTCGTCGTGGGCATCGAGCTCGGCCACCGAGTGCCGCGCGAAGAACTCCGGACCCACGCGGCGCACGGTCGCCTCTTCAGCCACCGCCTTCGCGCCGTTCTCGCAGAACTCGGCGACGTGCCGCTTGTCCTCCTCCGGCCACGCGCAGCCGGGGCAGTCGAAGCCGTCCTTCTGATTGACCCGCAGAAGGGTCTGGATGCTGCGCGCGACACCCATCTGCTCGTTGGCGATCTGCAGGGCGTGCAGAACCGCCGGCACGCCGACGGCGACCTTCTTCGGTTCCGTCACGCGTACGCGCGATTCGTCGATGTCGTGAGTAGGGGGCTTGGTCGCCATACCCACATCGTAAATCAGGGGGCGGGGGGGCAGGCTCCGCGCGCGACTCTCCCGATCGAGCAGGCGCGCGAACGCGACGGCGACGAGGAGGGCGACCCCGGCGCCGATCAGGGCGCCCCCGAGCGTGTCGCTCAGCCAGTGCGCCCCCACGTAGGTGCGGGAGAACGCCATCAGCAGCGTCCAGACGACACCCGCGAGGGCGGCCCACGTGTGCGGCCAGATGATGAACAGCGCGACCGCGATCGTGGCCGCGTTGGCGACATGTCCGGATGGGAATGAACCGAAATCCGATGCGACGATGATCTCTTCGGGACGCGCGCGACCGATGGTGCGCTTGAGCACCTGCACGGCACCGGCCGAGGCCGCCTCCGCGACGACGAAGAACAGCGCAGCCCATGGTCGGCGCTGCAGCACGAGGATCAGCGCCACCCCGAGGGGAACGACGAACACCGCGAACCAGCCGCCGCCCAGCCAGTTCAACGCCAGCGAGAACCAGACGAGCGCATCGGACGGGTCAGCCGCGACCCACCCCGCCCACCCCAGATCCACGCCGAACGGGGTGTTCGCCTGCCCGAACAGGATCCACGCCCCGAGCGACACTCCCGCCACCAGTGCCACCACGGCAAGCAGCAATCGAGCGCGCGTCGGTGTCTTTGCGTCTTCGCTCATCAGGCCATTCTCGCGCAGGCGCGCGATCAGGGGCTCAGTTCGCGCACGCTGCGCGGTCGCACGACGGCCCAGAGACCGACCACCCCGATCAGCGCACATCCCGCCATCACGCTCGCCATCGTCGTGGCGGTGATCGCCGCATCACCCGAGATGGCGCCGACGAGGGGCGAGACCATGCCCGCGACGCCGAAGTTGACGGCGCCGAGCAGGGACGCCGCCGTTCCCGCGGCGCGCGGATGACGGTCGAGGGCGAGTACCTGCACGCAGGGAAAGCTGAAGCCGCACGAGGTCATGAAGACGAACAGTGGCACGATCGTGCCCCACAGCCCGAGCGAGAGCTGATCGGCGACGATGATGGCGATCGCGCTGATGGCCAGAGCGGCCGTGGCGAACGCCAGCACCCACTGCGGACCGAAGCGCGCGGCCAGCCGCGAGGCGGTCTGCACGCCGAGCACCAGCCCGAGCGAGTTGACGGCGAAGAGCACCCCGTACTGCTGGGGGTCGAAACCGTAGGAGTTCTGAAAGAGGAAGGACGAGGCCGACAGGTACGAGAAGAGCCCGCTGAAGACCATGCCGCCGATGATGAGAACGCCGAGGAAGACCCGGTCGCTGAGCACGCTGCGGTACCGCTCGCGCACGGTCAGACCGCCACCGGCCGAGCGCCGGTCGCGCGGAAGCGTCTCGGGGATGAACACCAGGGTCGCGACGAGCATCACGGCCCCGTAGACGGCGAGGACGACGAAGATGCCGCGCCAGGGCATCACCAGCAGCAGCCAGGAGCCGAGCAGGGGCGCCACGACGGGGGCCACGCCCGTCACGAGCGCGAGCCGCGAGAGCATCACCACCAGGCGCTTGCCGCCGAACAGGTCGCGCACGATCGCCATCGCGACGACGCCGCCGGCGGCCGCTCCCGCCCCCATCAGCACACGGATCGCCGCGAGCGAGACGAGGTCGGGCGCGAGGGCTGCCGCGACGCTCGCGAGCACATGCACCGCCGTCACGGCGATCAGCGGGATGCGGCGGCCGACGGCGTCGCTCAGGGGCCCCACCAGCAGCTGACCGAGGCCGAAGCCGAGCATCGTGCCGGTGAGTGTCAGCTGGATCGCCGCAGCGGTGGTGTCGAAGTCCGCTTCGAGCAGGGGGAAGGCCGGCAGGTACAGGTCGATCGTGAACGGCCCGAGGGCGGTGAGCGCGCCCAGCAGCACCACATAGAGCAGGCGGCGCCCGGCCGAGATGCTGTCGCCGGGATGCAGCATCACGGGCGCCGTCGCGGGGTTCGAGCCGAGCGCACGGATCGCACCCGTCCGGGGACGAGCCGGGTGGGTGGACGCGGGACCGGTGGCGGGCACGGAGAACCTCAGGCGGAAGACGGGGTGGATGCCGAGTGTCGAATCGATTCGACACAGCAAGTCTACAGGCGGCATCCGATGCACCCGCATAAACTCGACCGAGGTGCGCGAGCACCACCCCGAATGATCCCGGCGAGAGCAGCTTTCGATGTCCCCCCAGCGCAAGAGCGGCGACCCGGCCAAGCAGGCCGCGGCCGCGCAGACCGTCAAGCAGCAGCGAGAGCAGAAGCGCAACGAGAAGCTGGCGGAGTACCAGCGGCAGATCGCACGCCGCCGGCGGCGCGGTCTGATGTGGTGGGTCGTGGGGGGTGTCGCCGCGGTCGCCGTGGCGGGCGTCGTCGTCGCGTCGATCGTCTTCCAGCCCCCCGCGCCCGTCTCGTACGACGCCGGCACCGGCCCCGGTGTCGAGATCGACGGCGTCGAGACGTTCCAGAACGACACCACCCACGTCGAGGGCACCGTCGACTACCCGCAGAACCCGCCCGCGGGTGGTCCGCACAACCAGTACTGGCTCAACTGCGGCGAGTACTCCGAGCCGCAGCAGAACGAGTACGCCGTGCACTCGCTCGAGCACGGCGCCGTCTGGGTCACGTATGACCCCGAGCGCGTCTCGGGCGAGGACCTCGAGACCCTCCGCTCTCACATGCCGGCCGACTACTACCTGCTCTCGCCCTACGAGGGACTCGACAGCCCGCTCGCGCTCAGCGCATGGAACGCGCAGCTGACGCTCGATTCCGTGGATGACGAGCGGATCCCGCAGTTCTTCGAGGAGTACTGGCGCAGCGATCAGGTTCCCGAGCCCACCGCCGTCTGCCACGGCGCGATCGACGGCGAAGGCCGGGTCTAGCCGGTGACGACGGCCGGCGTGGAGCCCGACGCCGAGGACGCCGGCCCGCACGACCGGATCGACGAGGACACCGCTCCGCGCTCCGGGCCACCGCGGTGGCTGCTCGTCGTCCTCGCGATCCTCGCCGTGGGCGCGCTCGCATTCGCCGCCGGGAGGTTCTCCACGTTCGGTGCGCTTCAGGGCGCTGCCGCTCCCACGAGCGATTCGGCCGAGGCGGGGTTCGCCCGCGACATGCAGGTGCATCACGCGCAGGCGGTCGAGATGGCGATGTCGCTGTACCAGCGCACCGACGACCCGGAGCTGCGGGTGCTCGCCTACGACATCGCCACGGCGCAGTCGGCGCAGATCGGGCAGATGTACTCCTGGCTCGTCGGCTGGGGCGTTCCCCCGGTCGGCGACACCACGATGGCGTGGATGACGCCGGTCGAAGGCCACGACCACGGCGGCACCGCATCCGGGGAGCCGCTGACCGGTGAGCAGATGCGCGCCGCGATGGGCATGGCCTCGGATGCCGAGCTAGATGCCTTCGAGAACGCCTCCGGCACCGCCGCCGACTGCATGTTCCTCGATCTCATGACGACACACCACGAGGGCGCGATCGAGATGGTCGACGCGGTGCTCGAGCTCGGCGACGAGCCTCGCGTGCTGCGCGTGGCTCAGTCGATGAAGGACACGCAGCGCTTCGAGATCGAGGCGATGGCCGCCTCCGCGGAGCGACTCGGCTGCGGCTGAGTCGCTCGACCGGCCCGCGGCATCCACTCATCGTTCGCCCCGCTCGGCGACGACGCGGAGACCGGGCGGGCGGAGCCCCCGTGACTCCCGCCCGCCCGTCTCACCGCGCTCGTTTCACCCCTTCGTCGAGCCGGCGAGCAGTCCACGCACGAAGAACCTCTGCAACAGCAGGAAGACGATGAGGGGCACGATGATCGCGATGAACGCGCCCGCCGTGAGCAGGTACCAGTCCTGCCCCCTGCTTCCCGTCATCTCGGCCAGCAGCTTCGTGATCGGCGCGACGTTGCCGTCGGCGAAGATGAGGGCGACGAGCAGGTCGTTCCACACCCACAGGAACTGGAAGATGCCGATCGAGGCGAGCGCCGGCACCGTCAGTGGCAGCACGACCCGGAAGTAGATCTGGCCGTGGCCCGCGCCGTCCACGCGGGCCGCTTCGATCACGTCTGCGGGGATCTCGGAGGTGAAGTTGTGCAGCAGGTAGATCGCGAGGGGCAGCGCGAAGATCGTGTGCGCGATCCACACCTGCGTGTAGCCCGGCGACCCGAACGCCTGGATGACCGGGAAGCCGAAGATCGTGCCCTGTGAGAACAGCTGCAGCATCGGGATCAGCGCCATCTGGATCGGCACGATCTGCAGCGCGAACACAGCGACGAAGAGGATGTTCTTGCCGCGGAAGTCCATCCAGGCGAAGGCGTAGGCCGCCAGCGAGGCGATCACGATGGGGATCACGGTCGCCGGCAGGGTGATGGCGACCGAGTTCACGAACGCACCGGCCATGTCGAGCTGACTGTTGCCCGACTGCAGCGCCGTGATGTAGTTGTCGAGCGTCCAGCCCCAGTTCTCGAAGACCGTCCACCAGCCCGTGGTCTGGATCAGCTCGCGCGGCCGGAACGACGAGATGAACAGGCCGAACGTCGGCAGCGTCCACAGGACCGCGATGACGAGCGCGGCGAGCGTCGCCCACCGCGACGTCAGCCGCTTCTTCGTGCGTCCGAGCGCCTGGTTCTCGGCCCTGCGCTCGCCCCGGTCGAGTTCGCGCTGGGTGTCGTCGTCGAGCGGCAGTTCCACCGGCGCCACTTGACTCATCAGCGCACCTCCTTCTGCTTCTGCAGCTGTCGCGCGTTGTAGATGATGATCGGCATCACGAGAAGGAAGAGGATCACGGCGAACGCCGCCGACCGCCCGGTCTCGAAGCTGCGGAACTGCGTGTACATCTCGTTGGCGATCACGGATGTGTTGTTCGCGCCGGCCGTCATCGTGCGCACGATGTCGAAGACCTTGAGCGACGCGATCGAGATGGTGGTGAGCACCACGACGAGCGAGGCGCGGATGCTGGGCACGGTCACGTTGATGAACCGCTGCCACGCGTTGGTGCCGTCCAGCTCCGCGGCCTCGAGCTGCTCGGACGGCACGCCCTTGATGGCGGCCGAGAGCACCACCATCGCGAAACCGGTCTGCACCCAGATCAGCACGACGATCAGGAACAGCGTGTTCCAGGGGTCCGCGGCCAGGAAGTTGAACGGCTCGCCGCCGAACCACACGATCACCTGGTTGAGGAAGCCGATCTGCTCCTGGTCTTCGGGACGGGGCGTGTACATGAAGCGCCAGATGATCGAGGCCCCCACGAACGAGATCGCCATCGGGAGGAAGACGAGGATCTTGTAGTACTTCTCACCTCGGGTCTTGTCGATGAAGTAGGCGTAGGCGAGGCCCGCGATGGTCGACACGACCGGCGCGATGAGCACCCACGCGATCGTGTTGATGACCGTGCGGATGCCCTGGGGCTGCGTGAAGATCCAGGCGAAGTTGTCGAGACCGACGAAGGCCGTGCCGCGGGAGTTCATGAACGCCTGAACCGACGTCTGGATGAGGGGCACGACCAGCCCGACGAGCAGCAGCAGCAGTGCGGGGGTGAGGAAGCCGACGAGCTGGAAGAGATAGCCGGAGCCGGCGCGCGCACGGTAGTCGAGCCAGAAGAAGACCAGGCCGAGCGCCCCGGCGGCGATGATCGCCCACGTGTACGACTGCAGCACCCACAGCACCAGCAGGGGCAGCAGCACGCACGCGGCCAGCCGGATCACCGTGTAGATGCGGCCGGAACGGGGCGCGATCTCGATCATGAACAGGAGAAGCCCGATCACGGCGAGAAAAGCGCCGATCAGGATAGGTATCTCGAGCCAGGGCGAGAGTGTGCTCAGCCACTCAAAGAAGGCGGTCACGTCGGTTCCTTTCGAGCACGTCGTCGGACTCGGGCTGCCGTGACGGTGCCGCCCACGCGGGCGGCACCGTCACGATGTCAGCTGTCGGGCCAGCCCGCCTCGATCTGCTCGAGGATCGTGGCCGTGTCCGTGCCGTTGACCCAGTCCCGCATGCCCTGCCAGAACGTTCCCGCGCCGACTGCCGAGGGCATCAGGTCGGACGCGTCGAATCGGAAGGTGGTCTCGGGGTCCTGCAGGATCTCGATCGCCTCCGAGAGGATCTCGCTCGAGGCGTTCTCGGGGTCGAGGCCATTGTTGGCCGAGATCACCCCGCCCAGCTCCACGCGGGAGTTCGCCCACTCCGGGCTCGAGAGGTAGGCCTGCACCTCCTGCACGGCCTCGCGGTCATCGAACGCTCCGACGATCTCGCCGCCGCCCGTCACGACGGATCCCTCGGCGCCGTCCTCGAACGGCGGGGTCAGGAACGCCCAGATGTCCCCGTCCTCGGCGACCTCACCCCCGGCATCCGTGATGAAGCCGTCATAGAACGAGGCCTGGTGGTGCAGCAGGCACTCCCCCGAGACGAGGGCGTTGGCCGGGTCTCCGAACGGCGTGGTTCCGATCGAGCCGACACCGCCGAAGCCGGCGTTGACGTAGTCGGGGTCGAGCAGGATCGTGCCGACCTCGTCGAACGCGGACGCGATCGGCTCGTCGGTGAACGCGACCTCGTTGGCGACCCACTGGTCGTAGACCTCGGGGCCCGATTGGCGCAGCACGACGTCCTCGATCCAGTCCGTACCGGGCCATCCTGTAGCCGCATCCGAGCCGAAGCCGACACACCACGGGGGCTCGCCGGTCTCGGCCTGGATGTCGGCCGTCAGATCGAGCAGGCCCTGCCACGTGGTCGGGATCTCCCAGCCGTTCTCCTCGAACGTCGACGGCGAGTACCAGATCCAGCCCTTGACACTCGCCATGAGGGGCGCGCCGTACAGGGTTCCATCGACCGTGCCGTACTCGGCCCAGTCCTCCGACCAGTACTCGGCGACGTTCTCGGCGACCGCCTCGGGCGCGGGCACCAGATAATCGCGCGAGGCCATGTCGGCGAGCAGGCCCGGCTGCGGGAAGATCGCGAGGTCGGGGGCGTTGCCGCCCTGCGCTCGCACGGCGATCTGCGCCTCGAACTCCTGCGAGGCCTCGTACTCGATGTCGATGCCGCTCTCCTCCTCCCACTCGGCCCAGGATTCGTTGAGCAGGTCGGCCTCCGTACCCGAGATGGTGCCGTAAACCGTGACGACATCGCCCTCGCCGCTGCCCCCGCCACCGTCGCCGTCGCCTGTGCCCGGCCCGCCCGTACAGCCGGCCAGCACGAGTCCGCCCAAAGCGAGTACGGATGCCGTTCCGATCACCCGGCCGCGTCGCATCATTGCCATCAGGTCCTCCTCGTCGAGTCCGCGCAATCCTCGCGCCATGGTGAGCTCTCCACTCGTCCGGGAGCGCTTCCATGCTCAACGTAGACGAGGACCCCGGCCGCCACAATGAGCCATTCGTCACAACTGGATAACGCCGCCGCCGCTGCGCCTGGCGCTGAATCGACGGCCGTGGCGACACCTCCAAGAAAACCGCGCAGACGGCATCCGAATATGGAAGGGTTTCCACAAGGAGCGCTCCCATGAGCGCGCGAGCGGACCGAACGGAGAACACGGTGAGCGGAATCGCGGACGTGGCGAGAGCGGCCGGGGTGTCGCAGTCGACAGCCAGCCGCGCCCTCACCGGCCGCGGTTACGTCGCCCCCACCACCCGCGAACGGGTGCGGCACGCAGCCGACACGCTCGGCTACGTCGCCTCCACCAACGCGGCGAGCCTCGTGACCGGCCGCAACCGCGCGATCGCCGTCGTCGTGCCGCGGGTGACGAGGTGGTACTTCGCATCGATCCTCGAGGGAGCCGAACGCGCCCTGCTGCCGCACGGCTACGACCTCACGCTCTACGTCGCCGAACCGCACACCCGCGACCGTGAGACGCTCTACGGCCACTTCCTCGCGCGCAAGCGGTTCGACGGGCTGATCGCCGTCGCGCTGGAACCTGACGACGAAGAGGTCTCGCGTCTGGTCGGCTTCGGCAAACCCACCGTCTGCATCGGCAACGACCTGGAAGGCCTGGCGACCCTGGGCATCGACAACGCCGCGATCGGCTGGATGATCACGCAGCACATGATCGAGCTCGGCCACACCGACATCGCGTTCCTCGGCGCGACACCCCCGGAGGAGGCCGCCGTCCTCGACGTGGAGGACCGGGTGCGGGGGTACCGCGACGCGATGGCGGAGTCGGGCCTCGCATCGCAAGTGCGCACCTGGGCCGCATCATTGACCGTGACCGCCGGGTATGCGGCGGCGGCATCGCTGCTGGCCGACCGGCGCAGTCGCCCGAGCGCGATCGTGGCGGCCTGCGACGAAGTGGCGATCGGCACGATCATCGCCGCGCGACGGCTGGGCATCGCGGTTCCGTCGCAGCTGAGCGTGATCGGCGTCGACGGACACGACTATGCCGAGATGTTCGCACTCACCACGGTCGAGCAGCATCCGCAGCAGCAGGGTGAGCACGCGGCCCTCGCGATCCTCGGGATGCTCGAGGGAGGCCCGCCGGACCAGGGGCGCACGGAGGCGTCGACGCGCCTCGTCGTGCGCGCGTCGACCGCGGCGTTCACCGGCTGAGCGCCGCACACGAGAACGACGAAGGCCCCGGGGAGAACCCCGGGGCCTTCGTCGTCGTGAAGAGAGAATCCCTACTTGAGGGTCACCGTCGCGCCGGCCTCCTCGAGCGAAGCCTTCGCCTTCTCGGCGGCGTCCTTGGGCGCACCCTCGAGGACGGCCTTCGGGGCGCCGTCGACGAGGCCCTTGGCGTCGCCGAGGCCGAGCGAGGTGAGCTCGCGGACGACCTTGATGACCTGGATCTTCTTGTCGCCGGCGGCCTCGAGGACGACGTCGAACGAGTCCTTCTCCTCCTCGGGCTCGGCGGCGGCGCCCGCACCGCCCGCGGCGGCACCGGCGGCCACGGCGACCGGGGCGGCAGCGGTGACGTCGAACGTCTCCTCGAACTGCTTGACGAATTCGCTCAGCTCGATGAGCGTGAGCTCCTTGAACGCGTCGAGAAGCTCTTCAGTGGTGAGCTTTGCCATGATGTTTCTCCTTGGTTGGTGTTGTCGTCTCCGCGCCCGCGAGGTGTCAGGCGGCGGACTCCTGCTTCTCACGCAACGCGTCGACCGTGCGCACGGTCTTCGACAGCGGGGCGTTGAACAGCGCTGCAGCGCCGGACAGCGAAGCCTTCATCGCGCCGGCGAGCTTCGCCAGCAGGACGTCACGGCTTTCGAGGTCGGCGAGCTTGTTGACCTCATCGGCGGACAGGGCGGCACCGTCGAAGTAGCCGCCCTTGATCACCAGGTGAGGGTGTGCCTTGGCGAAGTTGCGCAGACCCTTGGCGACGGCGACGGTGTCACCGTGCACGAAGGCGGCGGCAGACGGGCCCGTGAGCTCGTCGTCCAGCACCTCGATCCCCGCTTTGCGAGCGGCGATCTTGGTCAGCGTGTTCTTCACCACGGCGTACTCCGCGTCCTGACGGATGCTGTTGCGAAGCTCCTTGAGCTCCGCAACCGTCAGGCCGCGGTACTCGGTCAGCAATACGGCGGTCGAGTCCTCGAAATGCTTCGTGAGCTCGGCGACCGATGCATCCTTCTGCGCCATGGCCACTCCTTGTGTATACGAGGTGGCCCGCGGTGGCGGGACACCAGCCGAACCCGTCGCACGCAAAGAAAAAGCTCCGAGCGCAAGCGCACGGAGCTGGTACCCCCGAGAATCGGGGAATCGTTCGTGACACCTGCGCGGGCCCCTGCTGTGCAGTGCTTCGATCGATGCCCGCTTGCGCGCGCACCGACGACCGGCGGTCTTCGGTTGGGAACAACCATACCCGCATCGCGGCCGTATGACCAACCACCGACTTGACTCACGTAAAAGGTCCGGGAAGGGCTGCGCGTGCCTCATTTGAGAATGTCCGCGTAGCGGTGGTGGTTCCCTGGCCGTGTGCACAGGGAGTTGTCGATGGCGTCGCGCCGTGAGATCACGAAGAAGTTCGCCCGTGAATATGCCAATGCGGGCAAGGTGGAGAAGGGTCGGTTGCTGGACGAGCTCGTGCATGCGACGGGTTGGGCCCGCGATCATGCGCGGCGTGCGATCCGTGCCGCGAACGCCCGGAAGGGTGCCGTGCATCAGCAGGACCGCAAACCACGACCACGGAAGTTCTCCTACGACGCGCTCGTGGTGCTGCAGGAGGTCTGGCGGCTCTCCGGGCAACCATCGGGGAAATACCTCGCCGCGATCATGGACGACACCCTCGAGCGACTGATCCGGTTCCGGGAACTCGGGAAGGTCGACCCACGCGTGAGTGCCGAGGTACTGGGTGAGGTGCGGTCGATGAGCGCGGCGACGATCGACCGGTATCTGAAACCGCACAAGGACGCTGCGTACCCGGTCGCGTTGTCGGGCACGAAACCCAGTCATATCCTGCGGTCCTCGATCCCGACGCGCACCAGCATGGACGCCCCGCTGCTCGTCCCGGGGTTTCTGGAGCTGGACACCGTCGCGCACTGCGGCCACACCCTCAAGGGCGAGTTCCTCCGCACCCTGACGGCGACGGACCCGGTCGCGGGGTGGACGATGCTGCGCACGATCCGCAACAACGCCTACGTCCACGTCCACGGGGCCCTGGAATGGATGACAAAGCACGCGCCGGCCCCGGTCGCCGGCCTCGACTTCGACAACGGATCCGAGTTCATGAACTGGGGCGTGATCGCCTGGGCCGACACACGCGAGATCCCCCTCACCCGCGGCCGCCCCTACAAACACAACGACAACGCGCACGTCGAGCAACGCAACGGCGACTGGGTCCGCAAACACGCATTCCGCTACCGCTACGAGACCGACGCCGAGATGGCGCTGCTGAACGAGCTCTGGGGCCTCGTGATGGCCCGGAAGAACCACCTGCTGCCCTGCGTGAAAGCGACCGGCTGGACCCACATGAAATCGGGGCGGAAGAAGCGCGTTTACGACGCCCCACGCACCCCCTACCAGCGACTCCTCGACGCCGGCGCCCTCGACCAGACCACCGCCGCGCGCCTCGCCCGCGAGCACGAGAGACTGAACCCCGCACGGATCACGAAACGGATCAACCAGATCCAGCGGCACCTCATCGACCTCGCCACCGCACGCACCCAACGCACCCGCCCCGCCGCCTGAGCTACGCGGACAAATTACGTGAGGCACCCATCAATCACTCCCGGACATCTTGACGTGAGGCAAGACGACCACTCGTCATCCGTCGCACTTTGCGGGCACTGCGGCGGAGGACCCGCAAGGTGCGACGGATGAACGTGGTGGATGCCGCATCCGCATACCGCACCCGCATCCATCCGACGACCCTCGGCATGCCGCACGGATGCCGAGGCGAGCGCGATTAGGGTCGAAGGGTGACCCCCGAACTCGCCGCGCGCATCGTCGCCGACAGCCGCGACCGCGTCGCGTGGGTGCGGGCCCGCTCACGGGGCATCACCGCCACGGATGTCGCGGCCCTCACGAGCGAGAACGCGATCCGCAAGGCCGCGGACCAGAAGCTCATGGGCTCGCGCTTCTCGGGCAACGTCTACACCGACCACGGGCGCCGCCGCGAACCCGAGATCGCCGCGTGGGTCGCCGCGACCCACGGCATCCAGCCCTCCTCCGCCCTCTTCCGCGCCGTCGTCGAGAAGCGCCACCTGGCCACGCCCGACGGGGTCGCCGTCGGGCCCGACGGCGCCGTGATGCTCGCCGAGATCAAGACGACCAACAAGGCCTGGCGCTCGATCCCCCGCAGCTATCTGCGGCAGGTCTGGTGGCAGCAGCACGTACTCGGCGCCGAGCGCACGCTCGTGGTCTGGGAGCAGCACGACGACTTCGTGCCCGTGCACGATGAGCCGCGCTGCGCCTGGGTCGATCGCGACGACACCGAGATCGCGCGCCTCGTTCGTCTCGCCTCAGGTCTGATCGACGAACTCTACCGGCGCACCACCGGCGCCACCGCACGACCTGCGCGAGAGGCCTACCGCGCCCTCGCCCTCGCCGACTGATCCACTCGCGGACGGCATCCGACCGTTCCACGCACGCCCGGTCGCCAGGAAACGCGCCTTCAAGGCCCCACCGGCGACATTCCTTGGCGACCCGCTGAGGAGGGGCCGACACTCGGCCGGCGCCGTTCCGCTCCCACAAACTGGTTGACGCAGATCAAGCATTCATTTATGGCTGACGCAGATCAACCAGTGAAGGACCCCATGTCGCGCACCGCAGACCCCGCTCTCCTCGCCGCCGCACGCGCCCGCCGCCGAGAGATCCTCGAACCGCTGAGCGGGCTTCTGCTGGGGATGTTCGTGTCGATGCTCGCCGCGACGGTCGTGTCGACGTCGCTTCCCGTGATCGTGCACGACCTCGGCGGCGACCAGGCCGCGCTCACCTGGGTCGTCACGGCGATGCTCCTGACCACGGCGATCTCGACCCCGGTCTGGGGGAAGCTCGCGGACCTGTTCCCGCGCAAGCGGCTCATCCAGACCGCGCTCGTGATCTTCGTGCTCGCCACGGCGGCGGCCGGTTTCGCGCAGGATCCCGGCACGCTCATCGCCTTCCGAGCGGTGCAGGGCCTGGGCGCCGGCGGCATGGCGGCGCTCAGCCAGGTGATCATGGCCGACATCATCTCGCCCCGCGAGCGGGGCAAGTACATGGGGCTGTTCGGCGGCGTCATGGCGCTCGCCACCATCGGCGGGCCGCTGCTGGGCGGTCTCATCACCGATGCGATCGGCTGGCGCTGGAACTTCTACGTCGCGATCCCCTTCGCCGTCGCGGCGCTGATCATCCTGCAGCGCACGCTCAACCTTGCGCACACGCGCCGCGGGCGGGTGTCGATCGACTACGTCGGCATCGTTCTGCTCGCCACCGCGGTCTCGCTGACGCTCGTGTGGATCACCAACGCGGGAACCGGGTTCGACTGGTGGAGCTGGACGACGGCACTGATGGCCGGGGGCGCCGTCGTCGCCGCGGCGCTGTTCATCGTCGTCGAGCTGCGCAGCCGTGAGCCCCTCATCCCGCTGTGGCTGTTCCGCGACCGCACATTCACGCTCGCCGTGACGGCATCGATCGCCACGGGGGTCTCGATGTTCGGCGCCACGGTCTTCCTGAGCCAGTACATGCAGATGGCGCGCGGGGCGACGCCCGCCGAGGCAGGCCTCATGACCCTGCCGATGATCGCCGGCCTGCTGACGGCGTCGATCGGCATCGGGCAGCTCATCACCCGCTATGGGCACTGGAAGCCGTATCTGATCGCGGGAGCGGTGTCGATGACGGCGGGGGCGGCCATGCTGTCCACGCTCGAGTACGACACCCCCTACGTCTTCGCCGCCGTGTCGATGTTCCTGCTCGGAGCCGGCGTCGGCAGCACGATGCAGAACCTCGTGCTCATCGTGCAGAACACGGCCCGGCCGGAGGCCATGGGAGCCGCGAGCGCGGGAGTGGCGTTCTTCCGCAGCCTCGGGGGGACGGTCGGGGTCTCGACGATGGGTGCGGCACTCGCTGCGAGCGTGACGGATCTGTTCGGCACCTACCGCGAGGCCCTCGCCGCCGCGATCGCCGAGCTCGGCACCGCCGGGGCCGCCGTCGCGCGGTCCCTGGAGTCCGGCACGCTCCCCGCCGTGTCCACTCTGCCCGAGCCCGTGCGCGTGATCGTCGAGGACATCTACGCCCAGGGCATCGCGCACTCGTTCCTGATCGCCGTGCCGCTCGCGCTGGCGAGCCTCGTGGCGATCATCTTCCTCCCGAACATCCCGCTCACTCGCCTGACCACGGGAGAACGGCTCGCCGCTGGCGAGGCCGGACTCGCGACCGAGTCGGCCGGCGAGGCCGTGGCCGGTGCGTCGGCACGGGTCGCCGCTCGCGACGAGCAGGCGGCGCAGTCGCGCAGTGCAGCGCCGACCGACGCCGAGTCCCCCGGCCGCTAGTGTCGATGAGTGTGGACGAGCTCGAGGACACCCGCAGCGAAGCCGTGCGCGCACTCGAGGGCGAGTTCGGCGAGCTGATCGCGCGCCTGCGCCGGGTGATCCATGACAGCGCACAGCGCCTGAGCCCGGGGATGCTGCCCGGCGCATACAAGACGTTCACCACGATCGTGCGACGAGGACCCATCACCCCTTCGGCTCTGGCCGAGACGCTCCTGATCGACAAGGGCCAGGTGAGCCGCACCGTGCGCGACCTCGAAGGGCTCGGGCTGGTCGAGCGCTCCCCCGACCCTTCGGACGGCCGCTCCACACTCATCGCCGCCACGGAGCATGGCGTCGCGGCGCTGAGCGAAGCGCGCGCCGACAAACGCGGCGGGTTGATGGAGTCCTTGCGGGAATGGTCGACCGACGACATCCGCACCCTCACGCGCCTGCTGCATGCGCTCCGCTCCGGCGAACCGCCCGAGGCGTAGCGGCGCGGTAGCACCGGCGTAACACCGGCGAGACAATGCCCGGCTTTACTGTGTTCACACAGAGAGCAACGCGTGCGGCATGCGCAACGTCGCGCAGAAGGGGGCAGACGATGGATTCCCGAGCGCCGGAGGGGGCGACCGACGTCGCCAGCCCGACCTCACCGATACCCGAGGTCATGCGGGCGATGGTCTTCGACGCTCCCGGCGGTCCCGACGTGCTCCACGCCGCCGAGGTCCCCACGCCGCGGCCGCTCCTCAGCGAGCTGCTCGTGCGCGTCGTCGCCGCGGGCACCAACCCGATCGACGCCAAGACGCGGGCCGGACGGGGGGTCACCGCGCACATTCCGTCGTTGCCCGCGGTGCCGGGATACGACTTCAGCGGGGTGGTCGTCCAGGCGCCGTTCGAGTCGCACCCCCTGCCGCCCGGCACCGCGGTGCACGGCATGACCACGTTTCCGCGCACCTCGGGGTCGTACGCCGAGTACATCGTGGTGTCCTCGCTGTCGGTGGCGAAGATCCCGACCTCGCTGTCGCACGTCGAGGCCGCCGGAGTGCCCCTCGCAGCGCTCACCGCCTGGGGTCTCGTCGTCGACACCGCACGCGCACACGAAGGGCAGCGCATCCTGATCCACGCGGGCAGCGGCGGCGTCGGCCACTTCGCGGTGCAGTTCGCAGCCTATTTCGGCGCACAGGTCACGGCGACGGCATCCGCCCGCAATATCTCCTGGCTGCGTGAGATGGGCGCCGTCGAGGTGATCGATCACACCTCGGCCCGCTTCGAGGAAGAGGTCTCGGACGTGGACGTCGTGATCGATCTCGTCGGCAACGCCGCCGACGAGACGGGGACGCGCTCACTGCAGGTGCTGCGCCCCGGCGGCATGATCGTCAACGTGCCCACCGGCAGCTGGCCGACCTTCCTCGAGGATGCCGCGGCCGCTCAGGTGCGCGCGACCACCTACAAGGTGGTGCCCGACGGGGGCGCACTGGCCACGATCGGCCGGCTGCTGACCTCGGGGGCCGTGCACGTCTACGTCGACCGCGTGTTCGACCTCGCGGAGGCCGCGGAGGCGCATCGGATGCTGGAGGGCGGCCACACGCGCGGCAAGGTCGTGCTGCGCGTGAGCGACGACTGACGCGGCGGGGGATGCGCACTGGCGGTGCGTGGTCCACCATGGACCCATGCGACGCGTACGGGTGACCGCGACGGGGCGAGTGCAGGGCGTGGGCTTTCGGGTGGCAGCCCGTTCCGAGGCCCTCCGCCTCGGGGTGTCGGGATGGATCCGCAATCGGGACGGCGATGCCGTCGAGGCCGAGATCGAGGGGACGAGCGCCGACGTCGACGCCATGCTCGAGTGGATGGGCCGCGGCCCCGGCACCGCGGCCGTGACGGAGGTGTCGGTCACCGACGTCGCGCCCACCGGCGGGTCGGGCTTCGACATCCGGCTGTAGCGGGACGTCGTTCGCCCCCGCACGCAGGAAGGCCCCCGCCGAAGCGAGGGCCTTCCTGTCGTGACGACGCGTCAGATCGCGTTGACGTCCAGCGGGATGCCGGGGCCGAACGTGGTCGAGACCGCACCCTTCTGGATGTAGCGACCCTTCGAGCTCGAGGGCTTCAGGCGCACGATCTCATCGAGCGCGGCCTTGAGGTTCTCGTCGAGCTGCTCCGCCGAGAACGACGCCTTGCCGACCACGAAGTGCACGTTGGCGTGCTTGTCGACGCGGAACTCGATCTTTCCGCCCTTGATCTCCTCCACGGCCTTTGCCGGGTTGGGGGTCACGGTGCCGGTCTTCGGGTTGGGCATGAGGCCGCGGGGGCCCAGTACCTTTCCGAGACGACCGACCTGTCCCATCAGCTCCGGCGTCGAGACGGCCGCGTCGAAGGAGGTGTATCCCCCGGCGACCTTCTCGATCAGATCGGCGCCACCGACCTCGTCGGCGCCCGCAGCGATCGCGGCCTCGGCGGCCGGTCCCGTCGCGAAGACGATGACGCGGGCGGTCTTGCCGGTGCCGTGCGGAAGGATGACGGTGCCGCGCACCATCTGGTCGGCCTTGCGCGGGTCGACCGCGAGCTTGAGCGCCACCTCGACGGTGGAGTCGGTCTTCGCAGAGCCGGTCTCCTTCGCCAGGGCGACGGCCTCGGTCGGCGTGTAGAACGTGTCAGCGGCGATCTTCGCCGCGGCGGCCTGGTAGGCCTTGGACTTGGTAGCCATGGTCGTTATCCCCCTCAGTCCTCGACCGTGATGCCCATGGAACGGGCGGTGCCGGCGATGATCTTCGAGGCTGCCTCGATGTCATTCGCGTTCAGGTCGGGCTGCTTGGTCTCGGCGATCTCACGCACCTGGTCCTTGGTGATCTTGCCCACCTTGGCCGTGTGCGGGGTCGCGGACCCCTTCTGCAAGCCGGCGGCCTTCTTGATCAGCTCTGCTGCCGGCGGCGTCTTGAGGATGAAGGTGAAGCTGCGGTCCTCGTAGACGGTGATCTCCACGGGGATGACGTTGCCGCGCTGCGCCTCGGTGGCGGCGTTGTACGCCTTGCAGAACTCCATGATGTTGACGCCATGCTGACCGAGCGCGGGCCCGATCGGCGGCGCCGGGTTGGCGGCGCCCGCGCTGATCTGGAGCTTGATCAGGCCGGTCACCTTCTTCTTCGGTGCCATTCTTCTTCCTTTCGTCGAACCGGATGCCGTCGGCATCCGCTCTCCCGCGGTTCAGGCCTTTCCTGAAAGCGGTGTCTTATCTCCCGGTCGTTGAGCGAGGGCCGCAGGCCCGAGTCGAAACCACGAAACGTCGTCTCGACTCGCTGCGCTCGCTCAACAGCCGGTCAGAGCTTGGTGACCTGGTCGAACGACAGCTCGACCGGGGTCTCGCGCTCGAACAGCGAGACGAGCACGGTGAGCTTGCCGCTCTCGGGCTTGATCTCGTTGATCGAACCGGGCAGGCCCGCGAACGAGCCCTCCTTGATGGTGATCGTCTCGCCGATCTCGAAGTCGACGTCGGCCGGGATCGTGCGAGCCGTCGTGGGCGAGCCCTTCGCGGCGCCGGTCTTGGCCGGGGCGACATCCTTGATCTCGACGAGGGACTTCAGCATGTTGAAGGCCTCTTCGAAGCGCAACGGGGTCGGGTTGTGGGCGTTGCCCACGAAGCCGGTCACGCCGGGGGTGTGCCGGACGACCGACCAGGTGTCTTCGTTCAGGTCCATCCGCACGAGCACGTACCCGGGGATACGCACGCGCGTGACCATCTTGCGCTGGCCGTTCTTGATCTCGACGACGTCCTCCATCGGGACCTCGACCTGGTAGATGTCGTCCTCGACCTCGAGCGTGGACTTGCGCTGCTCGATATTGGCCTTCACCTTGCGCTCGAAGCCGGCGTAGGAGTGGATGACATACCACTTGCCCGGCAGCACGCGCAGGTCGGCCCGGAACGCCTCGTAGGGGTCGACCTCAGCCGGCTCCTCCTCGGCGTCGTCTGCGGCGGTCTCATCGACAACGGGCTCGCCGTCAGCGGTCTCATCCGCGGCCGGCTCGTCCGCGGCTTCCTCCGCCGCATCCTCCTGCTGCTCCTGCAGGCCATCGGTGAGCACCTCTGCCGCGGCCTCGACCTCGGCCGTCTCGTCGATCTCGAGTGCGTCGTTGACGATCGCGTCTGCTTCTGGGTCGCTCACTTCGACGTCGTTCCCCTCCGAGGTCTCTGCCTCGTCATCTTCGTTCACCACGTGCACCGCGACGTGCTCGGCGGCGTCAGCGGAGTGCTCCTGCCGGGCGAGCTCGTTGCCCTCCTGGGCCTCGTCGTCCTCGCTGGACTGCTCGGCCGCGGTCGCCCAGTCGGCGTCGTCGACATGTCTTTCGGTCACTGGATCACTTCCGTCGAATGCGGCGGCCGGTTCGTCGGTCCGTCACTGATGGGTCTGACTGGGGCGCAGGGCCCCCGAAGGTCAGGAGACCACGGCTCCGCCGGGGGCTCCGAACACGACCGAGGCCATCCAGGAGAACACGAAGTCGAGACCGTAGACGATCGCCATCATGACGACCACGAACCCCAGCACGACCGCCGTGAACTTCAGCAGCTCCTGCCGGGTCGGCGTGACGACCTTGCGGAGCTCGGCGAACACCTGCCGTACGAACAATGCGATACGCGAGAAGACGTTGGGACTCTTCTCCCCGCGCGACTTGCCCGACGCGACGATCTCGCGGTTCGGCTCGTCTCCGGCCACTGAACTCACCTGAATATACCTTTCGTGTGTCAGCACGAGAGCTGACGCGCAGGGCGGACAGGAATCGAACCTGCAACCTGCGGTTTTGGAGACCGCTGCTCTGCCAATTGAGCTACCGCCCTAGAGATCTTGCGATCCCGTTCCGCACTTCACCGCGACGCGAACCGAACTCTCACCCGGTCTACGGGCACGGCGAAAGAATGCAGACTTCTACTGCACGCTCAAGTGTACGGCATGCTCGATCGGCCCCGCGAATGCCGAGGGCACGCTGCGCCTCAGTACTCGGCGATGCCGTAGCGGTCGGGCTCCGGGCCGAATTCGAAGGCACGGCCCGTGAGGGTGTGGGGGGTCACGCGCACGTAGTTGTACTTGAGGGTCGGGATCCACGGCACGAGACCAAGCCCGTCCGCCGCCTCGACCTCGTCGGCGTCGTCGAGGCGCTTCGCCCAACCCCGCACGACGACGCTCCACGCGTCGTTGTCGGTGTGGTCATCGACCTCGAACAGCACCTCGTCGTTGACGGTGAGCTCGAACAGCTTGCTGCCTTCCGCGGTGCGGAACACGATGGCCCCAGCATCCACCACGTAGTTGACGGGAAAGATGTCGACGACGTCGCCGACGCTCGTGACGAGCCTGCCCAGCTGTTGATGGTGCAGCCGTTCCCAGCATTCCTTGTCCGTGAGTCGGCTCACGGCATCCTGTGTCTCGCTCATGAGGCACACCTCCTCGTCCCATGCTCCCGCGTGCACGCACGGCGCACCACCCCCACGCGCCGTGAATAACCCGTCCCCCGGCACCGAGAACGCGCGCATGTCTCGGTTTCGCGCCGAAGACGTGCACGCGCGTTCTCGCCGGGATTCGGGACCGGTTCAGGCGGGGATGAGCGTGTACTTCGTCGACAGGTACTCGTGGATGCCCTCGAAGCCGCCCTCACGGCCGACGCCCGACTGCTTCACGCCGCCGAACGGCGCCGCCGCGTTGGAGACCACCCCCGCGTTCAGCCCCATCATGCCCGTCTCGATGCGGTCGATCATGCGGTGCCCGCGCGCGAGATCCTCGGTGAAGACGTACGAGACGAGCCCGTAGGGCGTGTCGTTGGCCATGCGCACGGCCTCGTCCTCGTCGGCGAACGTGGCGATCGCGAGCACGGGCCCGAAGATCTCCTCCCGCAGGATGTCGCTGCCGGCGGCGACGTCGCTGACGACCGTCGGTTCGAAGAATGTGCCTTCGCCCTCCCGCGCGCTCCCGCCGGTGCGCAGCCGGGCGCCGCGCTCGACGGCGTCGGAGACGAGCGCGGCGGCCTTGGCCACGGCATCCTCGTCGATGAGCGGGCCGATCTGCACGTCGTCGTCGGTGCCCCGCCCGACCCGCATCTGCGCCACGCGGCGCGTGAGGCGGTCGGCGAACTCGTCGGCGACCGACTCGTGCACGATGAAGCGGTTGGCCGCCGTGCACGCCTGGCCGATGTTGCGGAACTTGGCCAGCATCGCGCCGTCGACCGCCGTGTCGAGGTCGGCGTCGTCGAACACGACGAAGGGCGCGTTGCCACCGAGCTCCATCGACACGCGCAGCACGCCCTCCGCCGACTGGGCGATGAGCTTTCGCCCCACCTCGGTCGAGCCGGTGAACGAGAGCTTGCGCAGGCGCGGGTCGGCGATGATCGGCGCCGCGAGCGACGACGAGGACGACGAGGTGACCACATTGACCACGCCCGCCGGCACTCCGGCATCCTGCAGGATCTGCGTGAACAGCAGGGTCGTCAGCGGCGTCAGCCCCGCCGGCTTGATCACGACGGTGCAGCCGGCCGCCAGTGCGGGGGCGATCTTGCGCGTCGCCATCGCGAGCGGAAAGTTCCAGGGCGTGATGAAGAAGGACGGCCCGACGGGGCGCTGCGAGACGACGATACGTCCCGTGCCCTCGGGGTTGCCACCATAGCGGCCGGCGATGCGCACCGCCTCCTCCGAGAACCAGCGCAGGAACTCGCCGCCGTAGACGACCTCGCCGCGGGATTCGGCGAGCGGCTTGCCCATCTCGAGCGTCATCAGCAGGGCGAGCTCCTCCTTGCGCTCCTGCACGAGGTCGAACGCGCGGCGCAGGATGTCGCTGCGCCGTCGGGGCGCCGTCAGGGCCCACTCGTCCTGCGCGGCGACGGCGGCGTCGAGGGCGCGGATGCCGTCCTCGGGCGACGCATCGGCCACCTCGGCGAGCACGCGCCCCGTCGCCGGGTCGCGCACCTCGAAGGTTCGGTCGTCTGCGGCGGGGCCCCACTCCCCGCCGATGAAGAGCCCGCCGGGCAGGCTCTCGAGCAGGACTCGTTCGGTCGCGTCGGTCATCGGTACTCCTTCGGTCAGGCCTGCGCGAGGGCGGCCTCGAGCACGTCGAGGCCCTCCTCGAGAAGGTGGTCGGGGATCGTCAGGGGCGGCAGAAAGCGGATGACGTTGCCGTAGGTGCCGCAGGTGAGCACGATGACCCCCTGCGCGATGCACGCCGCCGCCACGCGGGCGGTGAGCGCGGCATCCGGGGCGTTCGTCGCCGGATCGACGAACTCGGCGGCGACCATCGCGCCGCGTCCGCGCACGTCTCCCAGGCGAGGGTCGCTCGCCTGCACGCGGCGCAGCCGGTCGAGCAGGCGCGTGCTGATCTCGTCGGCGCGGGCGAGCAGACCGTCGTGCTCGTACGCGTCGATGGTGGCCAGCGCCGCGGCGCACGCGAGCGGGTTGCCGCCGTAGGTGCCCCCGAGCCCGCCGACGTGCGGCGAGTCCATGATGTCGGCACGGCCGGTCACGGCTGCCAGGGGCAGTCCGTCGGCGATCCCCTTGGCCGTCACCACCAGATCGGGCACGACCCCGAAGTGCTCGCTCGCGAACCAGCGCCCCGTGCGTGCGAAGCCGGTCTGCACCTCGTCGGCGATGAATACGATGCCGTTGTCGCGGCACCACGCCGCCAGCTGGGGCAGAAACCCCTCGGCGGGCACGATGAAGCCGCCCTCACCCTGGATCGGCTCGATGACGACCGCGGCGATGTTGTCGGCGCCGACCTGCTTGTCGATCTGTGCGATCGCGAGCGCCGCCGCATCCGGCCCCGTCAGATGATCCCGGAACGGGTACGACACCGGCGCGCGGTACACCTCGCCCGCGAACGGGCCGAAGCCGTGCTTGTAGGGCATGTTCTTGGCCGTCAGCGCCATCGTGAGGTTGGTGCGGCCGTGGTACGCGTGTTCGAAGGCGATGACGGCCTGCCGCCCGGTGTGCTTGCGCGCGATCTTGACCGCATTCTCGACGGCCTCGGCGCCGGAGTTGAACAGCACCGAGCGCTTCGCGTGGTCGCCGGGCGTCAGCCGGTTCAGTGCCTCGGCGACCACCACGTACGACTCGTAGGGCGAGACCATGAAGCAGGTGTGTGTGAAGCGGGTGAGCTGCTCCGTCACCGCGGCCACGACCCGCGGGTTGGCGTTGCCGGCCGTCGTCACTGCGATGCCCGAGCCGAGGTCGATGAGCGAGTTGCCGTCGGCATCCACCACCACGCCGCCCCCCGCAGCGACGGCGGCGATGGGCACCGCGTGCCCCACTCCGGCCGCGACGGCTGCGGCCTTGCGCTCGAGGACCTCGCGGGATCGGGGCCCCGGCAGGCTGGTCAGCAGGCGCCGCTCCTGGGCGAGCGCGGGCCCGCCGGCGAGGATCGGGCGGTCGTCATCCATCACGGTCATGGGGCGAGCGTACGACCGATCCCCGCGCAGGACATCCGCCACCTCGTACAACTCTTGGCCGCAGACCATACGCGGTGTACACATGAACCATGCACGTCTCGCCGCCACCGCCCACCCTGCGCACGCTCTTGACGAACGCGGACCTCGACCTTCGTCCGGCGGGCGGCGCGATGGAGGCGGATGCCGCTGCGCTCGACCATCCGATCCGGTGGGTGCACAGCTCGGACCTCGCCGACCCGACCCCCTTCCTCTCGGAGGGCCTGGCGCTGCTGACCACCGGCATCCAGTTCACCGGGGCCGACGGGTCCGGTGTGTATGACGCGTACGTCGCCCGGCTCGCGACGAGCGGTGTGGTGGCGCTGGGGTTCGGCACCGACGTGGTGCGCGAGGGCGTGCCGCCGGCGCTGATCGCCGCATGCCGCCGGCATCGGATCCCCCTGTTCGAGGTGCCGTACGGCACGCCGTTCATCGCCATCGCCCGGGCGAACGCCGAGGCCGTCGCCGCCCAGGCGTATGCGCGTCGCAGCTGGGCGCTCGGCGCGCAGCGCCAGATCGCCCTGGCTGCGCTGAAGCCCGACGCCCTCGGCGCGACGCTCGCCGAGCTCGCGCGGCAGCTGAACGGGTGGGTGGGGCTGTTCGATGCGGCCGGTGTGCTCGAGCGCCACGACGCGGCCGGGCCGGCGGCATCCGCCGCTCCCCCGTCGCTCGGAGACGAGGCGCGTCACATGCTGCGTCGTGGCGGGCACGCGGCTGCGACGGTGGAGGTCGCCGGCGCGTCGTACCTGCTCCAGACCGTCGGCGCGGGGGCCCGCGTGCGCGGGGTGATCGCGACGGAGGGCGGGCTCGACCCCGAGGCGCGCGGCGTCGTCACGTTCGTCGTGGCACTGGCGGGACTCGCGCTGGAGCAGGAGCGCAGCCTGGGCGTCGCGCGCTCCGGGCTGCGCGGCGCACTCATCGAGCTGCTGCGGTTCGGGGCGACGCCGATCGCCGAACGCGTCGCCGGCGAGCTCTGGGGCGGCCTTCCCGCGGCGCCGGTTCGGATCGCCGTAACGGATGCGGCATCCGACCGCCGCGAGGCCCTGCTCGAGGCTCTGGATACGAGGGCGGACGCGGGACCGGTGATCTACGCGGGCGTGCAGGACAGCGTCGTGCTCGTCCGGCCCGCGGTCGGCACCGGTGCGGATGCGCTCGCCGACGTCGCCGCACGGCACGGCGTGCGCTTCGGGGAGTCGGATCCCGTGCCGTACGACCGCTTCGAGGACGGGCTGGTCCAGGCGCGGATCGCCCTGCAGAGCGGGGCTCGTGCGGGCGTCTGGCGCTTCGACGAGACGGCGCACCTGGGCGTGATCGGTCTGGTGCCCGCCGAAGCGGCACGCGCGGTGGCGCGGGCGCGTCTCGCGCCGCTGGTCGATCACGATGCCGCGCACGGCTCGGAGCTCATCGCGACGCTGCGCGCATGGCTCGAGCACGACGGCGAGGGCGAGGCCACAGCCCGCACCCTCGGCATCCACCGGCACACGGTGCGCACCCGCACCGCGCTCGCCGCCCGCCTGCTCGACCGCGACCTGCGCGCCTTCGCGGCCCGCGCGGAGCTCTGGGCCGATCTGCGCGCGCTCGGGGGGTGACGCGAGCCGATGCCGGCGCTACGCCGGCGCGTGCGCCTGCAGGAACTCGTACACCTCGGTCGAGTCCACGCCCGGGAACGAGCCCGTCGGCAGCGTCGCGAGCAGCGTGCGCGGGGTGCGCACATTCGGCCATGCGTTCTCGCGCCACGCGGCTTCGAGCTCGGCGGGCGCCCGTCGGCAGCACACCTCGACCGAGTGCTTCGACACTCCCCGGTTCGTCGTGTCGCGACCGAGGAACCACTTGGTGTCGTCGAAGCGCACCCCCACGCTCACCGAGTGCGCGCCCTCGCTCGAGTGCTCGACGCGCGCGGTGCACCAGTAGGTGCCGTTGCCGGTGTCCGTGTACTGGTAATAAGGGTTGAAGCGGTCGTCCTCGTCGAAGACGACGCGGCTCGTCCAGCGCCGGCAGCACATCTGCCCCTCGATGGACCCGAGCCGGTCTGTGGGAAAGTTCACGTCGTCGTTCTCGTAGGCCTTGGTGATCGTGCCCGACTCGTGCACCTTGAGAAAGTGCACCGGGATGCCGAGGTGCACGCTCGCGAGGTTGGTGAAGCGGTGCGCCGCCGTCTCGTACGAGACGGAGTAGGCATCGCGCAGATCCTCGATCGAGATCGCCCGGTTCGCCTTCGCCTCCTGCAGGAACGGGACCGCGTGGCCCTCGGGGATCAGCAGAGCGCCCGTGAGGTAGTTGGTCTCCACCCGCTGGCGCAGGAACTCGGCGTAGCTGCGCGGCTCGGTGTGGCCGAGGATGCGGCTCGACAGCGCCTGCAGCACCGCCGTGCGCGGGTCGCCCTTCGCCGACAGCCGGCTCGACAGATACAGCCGTCCGTTTCGCAGGTCGGCGACGCTGCGGGTGGTCTGGGGCAGGTCGGCGACGTAGTGCAGCGTGAATCCGAGGTGGGCGGCGATGTCGGATGCCGTGCGCTGGGTGAGCGGACCGCCCGGGTGACCGACGGCATCCAGAATCTTCCCGGCCTGGTTCTCGAGATCGCCGAAGTAGTTCTTCTGCTCGCGCATGAGATGGCGCAGGTCGACGTTGGCGCGCCGCGCCTCTTCGGGCGTCGCGGCGCGCTCGTCGCGCAGCCGCTCGATCTCGGCCTGCAGCGCCAGCATCGTCCGCAGCGCGTCGTCGGGGATCGTCTTGCCGATGCGGAACGGCGGGATGCCGAGGGCTCGGAACGTCTGCCCCTTCATTGCCCGCTCGAGGCCGATCTCGAGCGCGGCGCGTTCGTCGAGCGGCTCTGCCTCGAGCAGTGCATCGATGCTGGTGCCGAGCGCCTTGGCGATCGCGCGCAGCAGCGTGAGCTTGGGCTCGCGCTTGCCGGTCTCGATCATCGACAGCTGGCTCGGCGCGCGCTCGACCGCCCCCGCGAGCTGCTCGAGCGTCATGCCGCGCTCGGTGCGCAGCTGCCGGATGCGTCGCCCGATGGTCAGGGCGTCGGCATCCGCGTCCTCGTATTCACTGACTTCTGCGATCGCCATGGCGGGGATTCTGTCACGAAAGCAGAAATATGCGCAATCTTCTCCTTGCAAATGACTGATTCATGGCACGAACTTCACGGAGAGTGGGATCACGCACACCGCGGATCACGTCACGACGAAGGAGACCTCGAATGTCGATCCAGGCCACCCCCGGCAACCCTCCCCTCCGCGCCGGAGACCAGACGCAGACCGCCGCCGAGCTGCAGCAGCAGTGGGACACCGATCCCCGCTGGGACGGCATCGCCCGCACCTATACCGCGGAGGACGTCGTCCGCATCCGCGGGTCGGTGCGCGAAGACGCGACCCTCGCCCGCCGCGGGGCCGAGAACCTGTGGAACCTGCTGCAGACCGAGGAGTACGTGCGGGCACTCGGCGCTTACACGGGCGGGCAGGCCGTGCAGCAGGTGCGTGCCGGACTGAAGGCGATCTACCTGAGCGGGTGGCAGGTCGCGGCCGACGGCAACCTGGCGGGCGAGACCTACCCCGACCAGTCGCTGTACCCGGCCGACTCCGTGCCCGCCGTCGTGCGCCGCATCAACAACGCGCTGCTGCGGCAGGACCAGCTCGAGCACGCCGAGGGCACGATGACGCAGGACTGGATGGCGCCCATCGTCGCGGACGCCGAGGCGGGATTCGGCGGCGTCCTCAACGCCTACGAACTCGCGCAGTCGCTCATCCGGGCCGGTGCCGCCGGCATCCACCTCGAGGATCAGCTCGCGAGCGAGAAGAAGTGCGGGCATCTCGGCGGCAAGGTGCTGGTGCCGACGCGGCAGCACATCCGCACCCTGAACGCCGCGCGCCTGGCCGCCGACGTCGCGGGCACCCCGACGGTGATCATCGCCCGCACCGACGCGCTCGCCGCCGACCTGCTCACGAGCGACGTCGATCCCCGCGACCGCGAGTTCACGACCGGGGAACGCACCACCGAGGGCTTCTACCGGGTGCGACCGGGGCTGGATGCCGTTGTCAGCCGCGGCCTCGCGTTCGCCCCCTACGCCGACCTGCTCTGGGTCGAGACGGGTGAGCCCGACATCGCCCTGGCCCGCGCCTTCGCCGAGGCCGTGCACGCGGAGCACCCCGGCAAGCTGCTGGCCTACAACTGCTCGCCGAGCTTCAACTGGAAGCGTCACCTCGACGACGATCAGATCGCGTCGTTCCAGCGCGAGCTGGCCGAGCTGGGGTACGCGTTCCAGTTCATCACCCTCGCCGGTTTCCACGCGGTCAACCACGCGATGTTCGACCTGGCGACCGGGTACGCCGATCGCGCCATGAGCGCCTACGTCGAGCTGCAGGAGGCGGAGTTCGCCGCCGAGGCGCGCGGGTACACGGCCACCAAGCACCAGCGCGAGGTGGGCACCGGCTACTTCGACGTCGTCTCGACCGCGCTCAACCCCGACAGCGCCACCCTCGCGCTGGCGGGATCCACCGAGGCGCAGCAGTTCCACTGACGTGGACCGCCGACCGCCCGCACACCGGCCACATCACATGCCACCCATCCCCGCATGTCCCACCTCTTCATCCCAAGACCCTCGGGAAGGATGAAGAGGTGGGACATGCAGAACGGTAAAGGACCAGCCATGACCGCGACAGCCACGGGCATCGCGCCCGCCCCACACCCCCGCACAACACAGACGGGCCCGTCGATCGAGATCCTCGGGGCCATGCGTGACCGCTACGACGAGATCCTCACGCCGGATGCCGTCGCGTTCCTCGCCGAGCTGCACGCCCGGTTCTCGGGGGCCCGGCACGACCGGCTCGCCGACCGGATGCGCCGACGCTACGAGATCGGCAACGGGCGCGACCCCCGCTTCCGCGACGACACGGCGCACATCCGCGACGACACCGAGTGGCGCGTCGCGGGCGCCGGCCCCGGCCTGGAGGACCGCCGCGTCGAGATCACCGGCCCGACCGATCCGAAGATGACGATCAACGCCCTCAACTCCGGCGCCAGGGTGTGGCTCGCCGACCAGGAGGATGCGACGAGCCCGACATGGCGCAACGTGATCGAGGGGCAGCTCTCGCTGTACGACGCGATCCGCGGACAGCTCTCGTTCACCGGCCCCGCCTCCGGGACCGCGCCGGGCAAGCGCTACGAGGTCACGGCGGAGCACACGCCGACGATCGTGATGCGGCCCCGGGGCTGGCACCTGGTGGAGAAGCACCTGCGGGTCACCGACCGCGCCGGTCGGCCGATGGCGGCATCCGGTTCGCTGGTGGACTTCGGGCTCTACTTCTTCCACAACGCGCAGGCGCTGATCGACGCCGGCCGCGGGCCCTACTTCTACATCGCCAAGATCGAGAGCGCCGAGGAAGCGCGCCTCTGGGACCAGGTGTTCACCTTCAGCGAGCGGCACCTCGGCATCCCGCACGGCACGATCCGGGCGACGGTGCTGATCGAGACCCTGCCGGCCGCATTCGAGATGGACGAGATCCTGTTCGAGCTGCGCGACCACTGCGCCGGCCTGAACGCCGGACGCTGGGACTACATCTTCTCGATCATCAAGAACTACCGCGGGCGCGGCGCACGGTTCGTGCTCCCCGACCGCAGCGAGGTGACGATGACGGTGCCGTTCATGCGTGCCTACACCGAGCTGCTCGTGCAGACCTGCCACAAGCGGGGAGCGCACGCGATCGGCGGCATGAGCGCGTTCATCCCGAGCCGTCGCGATCCCGAGGTGACGGCGCGGGCGTTCGAGAAGGTCGCCGCCGACAAGAAGCGCGAGGCGGGCGACGGTTTCGACGGCACATGGGTAGCCCACCCCGACCTGATCGACGTGGCGCGCGCCGAGTTCGACGCCGTGCTCGGCGACCGGCCGAACCAGCTCGAGCGCACCCGCGACGACGTCGATGTGCGGGCCGCCGACCTGCTGGACGTGCACATCGGCCTGCCCATCACGGCCGCCGGAGTGCGGGGCAACGTCTCGGTGGCGATCCGCTACCTCGAGGCGTGGCTGCGCGGGCAGGGCGCGGTCGCGATCGACAACCTCATGGAGGATGCCGCGACGGCCGAGATCTCGCGGTCGCAGATCTGGCAGTGGATCCACCAGGACCGTCGCCTCGAGGACGGCACTCCGATCACCTCCGACTACGTCGAGGGGCTGATCGCCGACGTGCTCGGCTCGGTCGATCGCACCGAAGGCGACCGGTTCGCGGATGCCGCGGACGTGTTCCGCGACGTGGCGCTGCGGGAGGAGTTCCCGACGTTCCTCACCCTGGGCGCGTACTCCCGCTTTCTCGTCGAGGTCTGAGGCCCGCGACGGTCCCGGAGCGGTCCAGGCGATAAACCACCGTTCGCGCGAATCGAACCGCATCGCGGCCAGCCTCGCGCGAACGGTGGTTTCTCACGCGCAGCAGGGGCCGGCGAGGTGCCACGATCGGCGCCGTCCGTCCCGGAGCGGTCGGGTACAGTGACCCTCGTGGCACGGCACCAGGCCTCTCCGGGATCGCAGTCGTCCCTGCGAGAGGCGAACCGCGCCCGCGTGATCGACAGCCTGAAGCGCTACGGACGGCTGACGCAGGTCGAGCTGGCGGGCATCACGGGGCTCTCGCCCGCGACGGTGTCGAACATCGTCAAGGAGCTCACCGCCGCCGGCATCCTGCACACCTCCAACACCTCGCGCAGTGGCCGACGCGCGACGCTCGTCTCGCTCGCGCGCCGGCTCGGCATCGTCGCGGGGGTGCACTTCTCGTCGCGCCACCTGCACATCGCGATCGCCGATGCCACGCGCACGATCGTCAGCCAGTCCACCCTTCCGCTTCCCGTCGACCATCGCCACGACGCCGAGCTGGACCGCCTCACGCTGCTGCTCAGCGACATGACGGAGTCGATCGGCGGCTCGCTGAGCGACATCCTGGCCATCGGACTGGCCCTGCCCGCCCCCATCGACCCGACGACCGGTCGCGTCTCGGCGCCGGGACTGCTGCGCGGCTGGGAGGGCGTGGATATCGCGGCCAGCCTGGCCAGGCGCACCGGGCGCGAGGTCTTCATCGACAGCGAAGCGAACCTGGGCGGGCTTGCCGAGGCCCGCGAGGGAGCCACGCGCACATCGGCATCGTCGGTGTACATCCGCGTCGGGCAGACCATCAGTGCCGGTCTCGTCGTGGGCGGCGATCTCTTTCGCGGCGTCAACGGCAAGGCGGGGCAGATCGGTCACATCACGCTCGACGAGAACGGCCCGGTCTGCCGCTGCTCCAACCGCGGCTGCCTCGAGATGTATGCCGGCGGGCCGGCGCTGCTGGGTCTGTTCGGCGCCGACGGAGCCTTCCGCCGGCTGAGCGACCTGGTGCAGGCCGCCGATGTCGGCGACGCACGGGCACGCCGGGTCGTCGCCGACGCGGGCAAGCACCTCGGCATCGCCGCCGCGAGCCTGACGAATCTGTTCGATCCCGAGGTGATCGTCGTCGGCGGCGAGCTCTCCCGCGCGGGGGAGATCCTCCTCGCACCGATGCGGCACGCGCTCGAGCGCGCCGCCCTGTCGGCATCGGGCGAGCTGCCCGAGATCATGGAGTGCAGCTTCGGCGAATGGACCGAGACGCGGGGCGCGATCGCCCTGGCCCTCGATCACGTCGTCGTCGATGCGGACTCCGCCGCGCTGCCCGCCTGAGCGCGGGCGCGAGCCTAGACTCAACGAGTGTCCACGCCGCGTGGACGCTGATTCAATGTCGATTCGACGGTGATCGGATGCTGATCCGATGGTGAACCACCCTCGCCGGGACTCGCGCGCTCCCGCGTTGCTCGGCTCTGCTCTCGCGCTCTGCGTGACCGCCGTGATGCTGACCGGATGCGTCGGCGCGGATGCCGGATCGCAGACGATCGGCCTGCTCCTGCCAGATGCGAAGACCGCTCGATACGAGAGCTTCGACCGCCCGTACTTCGAGGAGCGTGTCGCCGAGCTCGGCGACTACGACGTGCTCTACGCCAACGCCGATCAGGACATGGGCAAGCAGCAGGAGCAGGCGGAGTCGCTGCTCGCCGCGGGAGTGTCGGTGCTGGTGCTCGACCCCGTCGATGCGGAGGCGGCGGTCAGCATCGTCAACGCCGCGTCGGGCCTGGGCGTGCCGGTGGTGTCCTACGACCGGCTGATCGCCGGCGGCGACGTGGCCTACTACGTCTCGTTCGACAACGACCTCGTCGGCGTGCTGCAGGCGCAGGCTCTCGTCAACGCCCTCGCGACGGGCGGGGACGGCGGCATCCTGATGGTCAACGGATCGCCCACCGACAGCAACGCTCCCCAGTTCGAGGAGGGCGCACTCAGCGTGATCGAGTCGAGCCATCTTGAGGTGCTCGCCTCGTACGACACCCCGGATTGGAGCCCGGACAAGGCCCAGGAGTGGGTGTCCGGGCAGATCGCCCGCTTCGGTGACCGGATCGAGGGTGTCTATGCCGCGAACGACGGCACGGCGAGCGGTGCCATCTCGGCGCTGCGCAGCGCGAACGTCAGCCCGCTCCCCCTCGTGACGGGCCAGGATGCCGAACTCGCGGCGATCCAGCGGATCATCACGGGCGACCAGTTCATGACGGTCTTCAAGGACGTGCGCCCCCAGGCGCGCAAGGCCGCCGAGATCGCGGTGGCCCTCGCCGAGGGCGAGGAGGTCAGCTCGCCGGTGCACATCGACGGCGTCCCCGCGACGCTGCTCCTTCCGGTCGCCGTCACGCGGGCGAACATCGCCGCGACGATCGTCGCGGATGGCTTCTGGACACTCGATGAGATCTGCACCGAGAACTACGCCCGCGCGTGCGCCGACGCAGAATTGATCGCGCCGTGAGCGAGGCCGCCGGCGGAGATCGTGCCCGGCAAGCGGTGACCCGCGACCGGATCCTCACCGTCACCGGAGCCACCAAGCGCTTCGGCGCCGTCAGCGCCCTGAACAGCGTGGACTTCTGGGTCGACGAAGGCGAGGTCGTGGCGCTCGTGGGCGACAACGGTGCGGGAAAGTCCACCCTGGTGAAGATGCTCGCGGGAGTGCACGGCCCCGACAGCGGCACGCTCGAGTTCGACGGCGAAGTGGTCTCGCTCGCTGATCCCGCCGATGCCCACGACCTGGGGATCGCGACGGTGTTCCAGGATCTTGCCCTGTGCGACAACCTCGACGTCGTGGCCAACGTCTGGCTCGGTCGGGAACTCGTGACCGAGGGCCGGCTGGACGAGGTCGAGATGGAGCAGCGCACATGGTCGCTGCTGCGCGATCTCTCCGCGCGCATCCCCTCGGTGCGCGACCACGTCTCGACCCTGTCGGGAGGTCAACGACAGACCGTCGCGATCGCGCGGTCGCTCGTCGGCGAGCCGAAGATCGTGATCCTCGACGAACCGACGGCGGCGCTGGGTGTTGCGCAGACCGCGGAGGTGCTCAACCTGATCGAGCGCCTGCGGGAACGGGGGCACGGGGTCGTCCTGGTCAGCCACAACATGGCCGACGTGATGGCGGTCGCCGACCGGGTCGCCGTGCTGCGGCTCGGTCGCAACAACGGGGTGTACAACGTCGCCGACATCACGACCGAGACGCTCCTCGCCGCCATCACCGGGGCGATCGAGCCGCCGAGGGGCGACCTGTCCGTGGCCGGTGATCGTGTCGACGAGCACGGGAGGGCAGCCGGTGTGGTCTCGCTGTCCGACCACGAACGGCACCGCCGAAGGGGCCGGGATGAGCGCATCTGAGTCCGCGCGACGGCCGTTCGGAGGTGTCGGCGATCGGATGAGGGATGCCGCGGCGGCATTCGTCGAACGCACGCGCAGCGGCGATCTGGGGGCGCTGCCCGTCGTGCTGGGCCTGGTCGGCATCTGGGCCGTCTTCCAGATCCTCAATCCCGTCTTCCTCTCGAGCACCAACCTGGTCAACCTGACACTGCAGTCGGCCGCGGTCGGAACCATCACCCTCGGCTTGGTCATCGTGCTGCTGGTCGGTGAGATCGACCTCTCGGTCGGGTCCGTGTCGGGACTCTCGGCCGCCGTGCTCGCGGTCGCGATGGTCGACGCCCGCTGGCCGCTCATCGTCGCCGTGCTCACCGGAGTGCTCGCCGGCACTCTCGTGGGGCTGCTCTACGGGTTTCTGTTCACGCGCTTCGGCGTGCCGAGCTTCGTGATCACCCTGGCGGGGCTCCTCGGCGTCCTGGGCGTGCAGCTGTGGGTGCTCGGCGAGGCGGGATCGATCAACCTGCCGTTCGACTCCTGGCTCGTCGTGTTCGCCCAGCAGCTGTTCCTCCCGGCCTGGGCCTCGTACGCGGTGATCCTGGTCGCCGTGCTCGTCAGCGCGGCGGCGCGCCTGCGCACCGCGCGTCGGCGCGAGCGGGCGAACCTGACCTACCAGAGCACCCGCACGATCGTGCTGCGCGCCCTCGCCGTGCTGGCGGGGCTCTTGGCTGCCGCGTGGTATCTCAACCTCTCGCGTGGTGTGGGGCTGTCGTTCCTGCTGTTCGTGCTGCTCGTCATCGTCGCGGACTTCGCCCTCACGCGCACACGCTGGGGGCGCGCCGTCTACGCGGTGGGCGGTTCCGTCGAGGCGGCGCGCCGTGCGGGCATCCGGGTCGATCGCATCTACATCTCGGCCTTCGTCCTGTGCTCCACTCTGGCCGCGGCCGGGGGCATCCTCGCGGCCTCGCGTCTGGCGGCGGTCAACCAGAGCTCCGGCGCCGCAGACGCGAACCTCAACGCGATCGCCGCCGCGGTGATCGGTGGGGCGAGCTTGTTCGGCGGCCGGGGGCGCGCGTGGGCCGCGCTGCTCGGCATCCTCGTCATCCAGTCGATCTCGTCTGGGCTGACCCTGCTGAACCTGGACTCGTCCGTGCGCTTCATCGTCACCGGCATGGTGCTCGTGCTCGCCGTGATCATCGATTCCACGTCCCGCCGCAGTCGTGCGGCATCCGGACGAAACTGAACTCAAGGCGCGTACCTGGAGGCGCTTGTATTCAGGTACTGAATCCTTGCGCGGCGTCACTCACGCGGCTCACGCGGGTAGAGAACGCCTGCTTCCCCGTGCTGGCAGCAATAGCGCGGGACGGGCGCAACCCCGCACTTGGGATCAATTCGGTAACGCCGCCTTTATTCTTGTGTTCAACTCTTGACGCCAGACGTCCACATGAGCATGCTCGTCCTGCGGGAGCACCGACGCTCCGGCAATCGCATGTTCATCGTGGAAGGGCGAAAGATGAAGAAGTCTCTCCTGCTCCCGGCGCTCGCCGCCGTCGGAGCCTCGGCGGTGCTGCTGGCCGGCTGTTCCGGCTCGAGCACCCCCTCGTCGACGGACGGTGGCGGCGAAGCCACCGGACGTGCCTGCGTGATCCTCCCCGACGCCGCATCATCGCCGCGCTGGGAGAACTTCGACCGCAAGTACCTGCAGGAAGGCCTGGAGGAGGCCGGATTCGAGGTCGACATCCAGAACGCGCAGGGCGATGTCGCGAAGTACTCCACCATCGCGGATCAACAGCTCACGCAGGGGTGCGGCGTCATGCTGCTCGTCGACTACCAGGGCGCCGCCGAGGCGGTAGCCGAAAAGGCCTCGGCAGAGGGCATCCCGGTGATCGCGTACGACCGACCGTTCACCGGTGCCGACTACTACGTCTCGTTCGACAACATGGAAGTCGGCCGGATGCAGGGGCAGACCGTGCTGAACGGCCTCGAGGCCGAGGGCAAGGACCCCGCCGAGGCGACGGTCGTCTACGTCGGCGGAGACCCCACCGACGGCAACGCCGCGATGTTCCACGACGGCGCCGACGAGGTGCTCGCCGAGGCGGGCGTCGTTCCGGCGGCCGAGCCCCCGGGGGCGTGGGACCAGGCCAAGTCGCAGACCAACTTCGAACAGGCTCTCACCAGCCTCGACGGCGAGGTCGACGGCGTCTGGGTCGCGAACGACACGAACGCCGCCGGCGTGATCAAGGTGCTGCAGGACAACAACCTTGCCGGCGTCGCGGTATCGGGCCAGGACGCGAACGTGGCGGGTCTGCAGAACATCCTGCTCGGATGGCAGACGGCGACGGTCTACAAGCCCGTCAAGGACGAAGCCACCGCCGCCGTGGACGTGGCCGTCGCCCTGCTCAACGGCGAGGACGTGGAGACGGATGCCGCGCTGGATGACGGAACCCCGTACATCCAGGTGACGCCGATCCTGGTCGGTCCGAACGAAGTCGCCGACGTGATCGCCGCCGGCGATGCCGCGTACGACGACGTCTGCACACCGGACGTCATGGAGGCCTGCGAGGAGTTCGGCGTCACCGCGCCGTAGCCACTCACGGCGGGGGCGTCGCGTCGGCAGCACGACGCGACGCCCCCGCTCCACGATCCCGACCCGATCGGCGACGCCCGATCCGACTCGCAAGGAAGCGAAGATGCCAGACCCGATCATCGAACTGGTGGGTGTGAGAAAGTCCTTCGGCCCCGTCACCGTGCTGAAGGGCGTGGACCTGAAGGTGCACCCCGGCAGAGTCACCGCCCTCGTGGGCGACAACGGCGCGGGCAAGTCCACGCTCATCAAGGGCCTCGCGGGCGTGCAGCCCTATGACCAGGGCGAGGTGCTCATCGACGGTGTGCACCGCGACCTGGGCACGCCCCGCGAGGCCGCCGCCCTGGGGATCGAGGTCGTGTACCAGGATCTCGCGCTCTGCGACAACCTCGACATCGTGCAGAACATGTTCCTCGGGCGCGAGGAGCTCTCGTTCGGCACGTTCGACGAGGGCCGAATGGAGAAGGACGCCTCCGACACGCTGCGATCGCTCTCGGTGCGCACCGTGAAGTCGGTGCGGCAGCGGGTCTCGTCCCTCTCGGGCGGTCAACGCCAGACCGTCGCGATCGCGCGCGCGGTGCTCAAGAAGGCCCGCGTCGTCATCCTCGATGAGCCGACCGCCGCGTTGGGCGTCGCACAGACCGAACAGGTGCTGAACCTCGTCCGGCGGCTGTCGGAACAGGGGGTCGCGGTCGTGCTGATCAGTCACAACCTCGCCGACGTGTTCGCCGTGGCCGACGACATCGCCGTGCTCTACCTCGGCCAGCTCGTCGCGCAGCTCGAAGCCCTCACCACCACGCGTGACGACGTCGTGGCCTACATCACCGGAACGAAGACTCCCCCTGGGTTCACCCTCGAGGAGACCAGCACGATCGCCACGGGAGGCGCAGAATGACCACCACGTCGAAGGAAGCCGCTCCCCCTCTCGTGAGCGAGGGGATGATCGGCTCCGGCATCGAGGGCGGCCTGGTCGACCAGATCCGGGCCTGGTGGCAGCGGGTGCGCTCGGGCGACATGGGCGCCCTCCCCGCCATCGGCGGTCTGGTGGTGCTCGGCATCCTCTTCAGCACGCTGAGCCCGTTCTTTCTCACCGAGCGCAACTTCGCCAATCTGATGAACCAGGCCGCGACGCTGGTCATGCTCGGCATCGCGCTCGTCTTCGTGCTGCTCCTCGGTCAGATCGACCTCTCGGCCGGCGTCACGGGAGGGGTGGCCATGGCGCTCTTCGTCGTGCTGAACGCGCAGTTCGGTGTGCCCTGGCCGCTCGCGCTGCTGATCGGCTTCGGCGTCGGCTTCGGCACGGGAGCGCTCATCGGCTTCTTCGTGGCGAGGGTGGGCATCCCCTCCTTCGTCGTGACGCTGGGGTTGTTCCTGGGCTACCAGGGACTCGCGCTGCTCATCATCGGCGACGGCGGCCTCTACCGGCTGCAGGTGCCCGAACTCATCGCCATCCAGAATGGCAATCTCCCGGTCTGGGCGGGCTGGGCGCTTCTGACGATCATGCTCGCGGTCTCGGGCGGCACATCCTGGTGGGACCGCAGGCGGCGCACGCGGGCGGGAGTGCCGAATCGCACCATCACGATCGTCTGGATCAAGCTCGCGGCCATCGCCCTCATCGGCGGTGTGGTGGTCTACGTGCTCAATCAGGACCGCGGGCAATCGGTCGTCGCCGTCCAGGGCGTTCCCCTGATCGTCCCGATCGTGCTGCTCGTGCTCTGGATCGGCACGTTCGTGCTCGACCGCACGCGCTTCGGTCGCTACATCTACGCGATCGGCGGCAATGCCGAGGCGGCGCGGCGGTCGGGCATCAAGGTGCGCATGATCATGTGGTGGGCATTCGTGATCTGCTCGACCCTCGCGGTGCTCTCGGCGCTGTTCAGCGTGGCACGGGTGGGGTCGGTCGACGCGACCGTCGGTCGGGACATCGTGCTGAGCGGCGTCGCGGCCGCCGTCGTCGGCGGGGTCAGCCTCTTCGGCGGCAAGGGGCGCCTCGTGAACGCCGCGATCGGCGCCCTCGTGATCGCCGTCATCACCAACGGACTCGGCCTGCTCGGCCTGCCGGCCGGCATCAACCTTCTCGTCACGGGCGGCGTGCTCATCCTGGCGGCGACGGTCGACGCCGTCTCGCGGCTGCGTTCCGGGGGCGGCTCACGGGCCTAAGGAAGCAGCCCCCGTTCCATCGCCAGCGTGACGGCGCGGGTGCGGTCGGTCACGCCGAGCTTGTCGAAGACCTTCAGCAGGTGCGTCTTCACTGTCGACTCGCCGATCCCCAGCTCAGCGGCGATCTGCTTGTTGCTGCGGCCCTGGGCCACCCGCGCCAGCACCTCGCCCTCCCGGGCGGTGAGCGACGCGGATGCCGCAGGCTCCCGCATCCGCTGCACGAGGGTCACCGCGACCTGGGGAGAGAGCGCCGTCTGCCCGGCAGCCACCGAGCGGATGCCCGCCACGATCTCGGCCTGCGGCGCCGCCTTCAGCAGATAGCCGCTCGCGCCCGCCTCGATGGCCGCGAGGATCTGGTCGTCGGACTCGTAGGTGGTGAGGATCAACACACGCGGCGCCGGGTCGCCGGCCTCGCCGGCGACGATCCGGGCGGTCGCGGCGACGCCGTCGACCCCCGGCATCCGCAGGTCCATCAGCACGACGTCGGGACGCATCGCCGCCGCCATCCGCACGGCCGCCTCGCCATCGGGGGCCTCCCCGACCACCTCGAACGTCGGCTCGTCCGAGAGCAGCCCGGCAAGACCGGCGCGCACGACGGGGTGGTCGTCGGCGATGAGCAGGCGGATCATGCGTCGGCCCTCGCGTTCGTCGGCGATGCGGCGGCGCCGAGACCGCCGTCGGCCGGGCCGTCGCCCTCGGCGGGCCGCGGGGGAGACTCGTCGGATGCCGCCGCAGCCGGCAGCCGCACGAGCACCTCGGTGCCGCGGCCCGGCGCGGAGTCGATGCGCAGCTCTCCCCCGGCCAGCCCCACCCGCTCGCGCATGCCGTCGAGGCCGTAGCCGGATCCGGGCGACGTCGGATCGAACCCACGGCCGTCGTCCACGATGCGCACCCGCACGGCTCCTGCGGCGTCCACCGCGACCCCCACCCGCACGAAGGTCGCGGCGGCGTGCCGGTGCACGTTCGCCAGGCCCTCCTGCAGACAGCGCAGCACGACCACCTGCGCCTCGCGCCCGATGGACGCCGCGCCCTCGACCACGTCGACGCTCGCATCGATCGTCAGGCCGGCCTCGGCGCGGAACCGGTGCACCAGGCGGTCCACGGCCGCCTCGAGCACCGCGTCGCCCGGCACGGCCGCCGTGCGCGAGACCAGCGCCCGGGCCTCGCCGAGCGCCTCGCGGGCCGACTGCTCGACCGTGGCGATGGTGGCCGCCGCGGCATCCGCCTGCCCGTCGCGGGACTGCGCGCCGGCGCGCTCGGCCAGCAGCACGAGCCCGGCGAGCGTCTGCGCGAGGGTGTCGTGGATGTCGCGCGCCAGTCGCTCGCGTTCGGTCGCCGCACCCCGTTCGCGGCTGAGCGCCTCGACCTGCTCCTGCGCCGCCGTCAGCTCGGCGAGCAGCCGGCCGCGCTCTTCGCCGTCCTCGGCGATGCGGTAGATCCAGAGGCCGAAGGCGGTGGCGAACGCAAACGAGAGCACCCCCGTCGTCGTCGCCGACACGAAGGCGCCCCCGTCGAAGCCGCCGCCCCAGAACACGCCCAGCCAGACCGACAGCGCGATCGCGCCCGAGGCGATGATCGCGCGGCGCCGGTCGGGCGACATCACCCAGACGAGGGGGTACGCGAGCGTCTGGAGGATGGAGAGGAAGGGCGAGATGCTCGTCGCGGCCACGAGCATGACCCCGAACACGGCCACGAGCACGATGTAGCGCCACAGCGGCGGGGCCGTGCCGATCAGGGGGCGTGCGACGCCCACGTAGAGCGCGGCGAAGACCGCGACCGCCACGATCCCCTCGATGCGGCGGGCGCCGGGATCGGGACCGAGGCCGACGAGGATGCCGACGACGAGCACGGCCCCTCCCCCCGCGAACGCGATGTCCCACCAGCGCTTCTCGAACATGCCGCCTCCTGCCGCCTCCCGCGCTCAGGCTACGCGTCGCGCCGGATCCACCGGAAGGTGGCGCGGCTGAGCACGAGACCCACGGCCAGCCAGACCGCGAGCGCGAGCGCGACCCACCCGAGACCCCAGACGCCGCCCGACTCGAGCACCGCGTACTCCTCGGGCAGGAACACCGAACGCATCCCCTTCGCCATCCAGGCCAGCGGGAACAGGTTGGCGATGTTCTGCAGCCACTCGGGCAGCAGCCAGAAGAACAGGTAGACGCCCGAGATGAACTGCAGCACGAGACCGATGGGCACGACGACCGCGGCCGCGCTCCGGCCGGTGCGCGGAAGGGCCGAGACCGCGATGCCGAGCAGCGCCGAGGTGGTGATGCCGAGCACGAAGATCCACGCGAAGGTGCCCCAGGCGCCGGCATCCGTGGGCAGTTCGACACCGAACACGAGCACCGCGACGCCCAGCAGCAGGGCCGCCTGCAGCACGCCCGTCACGAGCACCTGCCCGATCTTGCCGAGAAAGTAGCTCACCGGCGACAGCGGGGTGCCGCCCAGCCGCTTCAGAGACCCGTCGGTGCGCTCGAGTGCGATGTCGATCGCGAGGTTCTGAAAGCCCGACAGCAGCAGACCGGCCGCCATCAGCCCCGGCAGATAGACCTGCGCGACCGGCAGCGCGGGCACCCCGGGGGCCGGCTGAAAGTCGCCGTCCGCGCCGAAGACCGAGCTGAACAGCGCGAGCATCACGATCGGAAAGAGGAACGTGAAGAAGAGCGTGTCGGCCGAGCGGAAGTACCCGCGCAGCTCGTATCGGGTGCGCCAGAGACCCAGGGTGGCGACATTGTTCATGACCGTGCTCCTTCGCTGTCGGCGCCCGCGGGCGCGGTGGCGAGGGGCAGGGATGCCGTGCCCTCGCCGACCAGGTCGAGGTAGATGTCTTCGAGGCTCGGGCGGCGCACCTCCAGCGCCTCCGGTTCGGCGCCGAGCCGATCCGTGATCTCGCGCACCACCTGCGCCGGCCGGGCGTCGCGCACCTCGCGCATCTCGCCACCCTCGAACCAGCGCACGACCGGAATGCGGGCGTCCTCGCCCCCGAAAGTGGCGACGGGACCGATCGCTTTGAGTCCGCCGTCGGTGATGACCGCGACACGGTCGGCCAGCTGCGCCGCCTCGTCGAGGTAGTGCGTCGTGAGCAGGATCGTGACGCCGTCGTGCTTGAGCCCCCGGATCAGCCCCCAGAACTCGCGCCGCGCGTGCGGGTCGAAGCCCGTGGTCGGCTCGTCGAGGAAGAGCAGCTCGGGGCTTCCGATGATGCCGAGTGCGACATCCACCCGCCGGTGCTGTCCGCCCGAGAGCTTGGCGATGCGCGTCGACGCCTGCGCCTCGAGCCCGACCGCGGCGATCACCTCGTCGACGTCGCGCGCGCCGGGATAGTAGCCGGCGAACTGACGCAGCTGCTCGCGCACCGTGTACTCGCCCGCCTGACCGGCGCTCTGCAGCACGATGCCCAGCCGGGCCTTCCAGTCGCGCCCGCCACGGGCCGGATCGACCCCGAGCACCGACACCTCGCCGCCGGAGCGGCGACGGTAGCCCTCGAGGATCTCGACGGTCGTGGATTTTCCCGCACCGTTCGGGCCAAGCAGGGCGAACGTCTCGCCCCGTTCGATGTCGAACGAGACGTCATCCACCACCCGGGCGTCGCCATAGTTCTTGTGCAGGTTCCGCACCCGCACCGCATTCGTGTCCATGCCTCCAGCGTGGCGCGTCGCGACGACGGACGACAGCGCCCATTCGCCCGAGCCGCCCTCCCCCATTCGGTGGAGTCCCGGCATCCGCCCCGGCCAGCCGAGCAGGATGCCGGCCCACGGAAACCAACGTCCGCGCGAGACCCGACGCGTCGCGGGAGGTTTCGCGCGAACGTTGGTTTCTCACGGGGCCGAGTACCCTCGAAGGCGTGACTGAACGCGCCCCGCTCTCCCGCAAACTGTCCGCGATCGCCGAATCGGCCACCCTCAAGGTCGATGCCAAGGCCAAGGCCCTGCAAGCCGACGGGCGCCCCGTCATCTCGTACGCGGCGGGCGAGCCCGACTTCGCGACCCCCGCCTTCGTGGTGGATGCCGCGGCCGAGGCGCTGCGCGATCCCGCCAATTTCCGCTACACCCCGGCCGCCGGCCTGCCCGTGCTGCGGGAAGCCATCGCGGCCAAGACGCTGCGCGATTCCGGGCTCGAGGTCGAGCCGACGCAGGTGATCGTGACCAACGGCGGCAAGCAGGCGGTGTACCAGGCGTTCCAGACGGTGGTGAACCCGGGCGACGAGGTGCTGCTGCCCGCGCCGTACTGGACCACGTACCCCGAGGCGATCGCGCTGGCCGACGGCGTGCCGGTCGAGGTGTTCGCCGGCGCCGACCAGGAGTACAAGGTCACGGTCGATCAGCTCGAGGCCGCGCGCACCGACCGCACGACCGTGCTCGTGTTCGTCTCGCCCTCGAACCCGACGGGCGCGGTCTACACGGCCGAGGAGACCAGGGCGATCGGCGAGTGGGCGCTGGCGCACGGCATCTGGGTGGTCACCGATGAGATCTACCAGAACCTCGTCTACGCCGGCGCCCGCGCCATCTCGATCGTCGAGGCCGTGCCGGAGCTGGCCGGCCAGACGCTGCTGGTCAACGGGGTCGCGAAGACGTACGCGATGACCGGCTGGCGGGTCGGCTGGATGGTGGGGCCGAAGGATGCCGTGAAGCTGGCGCAGAACCTGCAATCGCACCTCTCGAGCAACGTCAACAACATCGCCCAGCGCGCCGCGCTCGCCGCCCTGACGGGGCCGCAGACCGAGGCGGAGGGCTTCCGCCTCGCGTTCGACCGCCGGCGCAGCCTGATCATCGACGAGCTGTCGAAGATCGACGGCATCACCGTGCCGAGTCCGGGCGGCGCGTTCTATGTGTACCCGGACGTGAACGGCCTTCTCGGACGCGAGTGGGCCGGCAAGACGCCCACGACCTCGCTCGAGCTCGCCGACCTCATCCTCGACGAGGCCGAGGTCGCCGTCGTGCCGGGCGAGGCCTTCGGCCCCAGCGGATACCTGCGGATGTCGTACGCCCTGGGCGACGACGCGCTGCTGGAGGGCGTTCGCCGCCTGCAGCGGCTCTTCGCCTGACCCGGGCGGCGGCGCGCGTGCCTCCGCCCGGTTCCGTGCGGGCTACAGCTCCACGCCGACCAGCACCGGCTCGGGCTGCAGGATGAGCCCGTACTCCGCGGCGACACGCCCCTGGATGAACCGGGCCAGCTCGGCGATCTCGGCCGCGGTCGCCGCGTTGCGGTTGGTCAGTGCCAGCGCGTGCTTGGTCGACAGCGCCGCGCGCGACCTCGGCAGCTTGAATCCCTTGCGCAGCCCGGAGTTCTCGATGAGCCACGCGGCCGAGACCTTCACTTCGGGCGCGGCGCCCCTCGGCGCGGCGACGACGCCGTCGTAGCTCGCCAGGGGGATGACGGTGACCGTGTCGATCTCGGGATGGAGCGGCCACCGCGGGCATTCCGGGGGCAGCGTGCGGGCGAAAGCGGCCGACACGATGGCGTTCTGAAAGAAGGAGCCCGCGCTGTGCGTGTCAGGATCGGCATCGTCGAGCACCATGCCCTTGGCCGCCCGCGTGGTGAGCACGTGCTCGCGCACCCATGCCAGCGTCACGGCTTCGCCCTCGGCGAGCCCCAGCGCCCGCCGAAGCTGCTCACCCTGCACCGGGTATGCGTCCGCTCCGATCTCGCGCAGCTCGAGCGTGACCGAGAGGATCACGGCGGAGCGCGGCGCCACCGAACCGTGGTGCTGCTTGAGCACCGAGGTGCGAAACCCCAGCCCCAGTTCGGATGCCGGCACGACCGACACCTCGCCATCGCGCTCGTCGATCAGCTCGACCTCGACGAGCGTCTGGTCGATCTCCTGCCCGTACGCGCCGATGTTCTGCACGGGAGCGGCGCCGACGGTGCCCGGGATGCCCGACATCGCCTCGATACCGGCGAGCCCCTCCGCGACGGTGAACGCCACGAGCTCGTCCCAGTCGTGGCCTGCCTCGACGCGCACGCGCACGCGTCCCTCGTGCGGAGACGGCATCCGCTCGATGCCCCGGGTGCGCATGAGGATCACCGTGCCCTCGAGGTCGTCGTCGCCGACGAACAGGTTCGAGCCCCCGCCCACGACGAGGCAGGGCTCGTGCTCGGCCCAGGCGTCGCGCAGTTCCTCGATCGCCTCGTCGCGCGTGCGCACCTCGACCATGCGTTCGGGCGCACCGCCGGTGCGCAGCGTCGTCAGCTGCGACAGCGGCACGGGCGTGATATCCGGCATCAGCTCACCCGAGCGTCACCCGCACCTGGGCTTTGCCCAGCACGGTGGTGTCGGCGTGCGTGACGGTCAGGTCGATGCGTGCGGTGCAGGCCTCGGCATCCACCTGACCGACGGTGGCGACGACGTGCACGTCCGCTCCCGCGTCCGCATCCACCACGACCGGACGGGTGAAGCGCACGCCGTAGTCGGTGATGCGGCCCGCGTCGCCCAGCCAGGGCACGATGGTCGCGCCGGCCAGGCCCATCGTGAGCATGCCGTGCGCCAGCACGCCGGGCAGGCCGACGCGTGCGGCGACGTCGTCGCGATAGTGGATCGGGTTGAAGTCGCCCGACGCGCCCGCGTACCGCACGAGCGACTCGCGGGTCAGGTGCACGGAGCGCTCGGCGACGACGTCGCCCACGGCGGGCAGCTCGGCGCTCATGCGCTCTCCCCTCCGACCAGCAGAACGGATGTCGCGGTCACGACGTGTGCGCCGGCGGCATCCGTGATCGCGGTCTCGCTCGTGACCAACGCGTTGCCGCCTACGGCGCGAACGCCCGTGACGGCGAGCGTGGCGCGCAGCTCATCGCCCGCCACGATCGGGCGCGTGTAGTGGAAACGCTGCTCGGCGTGCACGGTGCGCTCGAGAACGATGCCGGAGTCGGGCTGGGCCAGCAGCTGCTGGAGCGTCAGATCCTGCACCACCATGGCGAAAGTCGGCGGCGCGACCACGTCGTCGTATCCGAGCTCACGCGCCGCGGAGGGGTCCTCGTGCTGGGGGTCGGTCGCGAAGACGGCCCGGGCGAACTCCCGGATCTTCTCGCGCCCGACGAGATACGGATCGGTGGGCGGGAAGGCCCGCCCGACGAGTTCGGGGTTCACTGGCACCCGGCCATCCTACCGAGGGGCTCGGACGGTCACTTCTTGCGGCCGCGCAGCGCCCGGATCACGAGCTGCGCCGTGATGAACACGAGGAAGACGGCGAAGATCGCGTTGCCGGTCAGCGGGTCCACGCTCTTGGCGATCCACGCGCCGAGGGCGGTCGTGGTGCACGCCGACAGGCCGATGAGCGCCGCGCCGACAAGGTTGACGTTGCGCCGACCGAGATTGCCGATCGTGCCCGAGAGCGCCGTGGGGATCATCATCATCAGGCTCGTGCCGCGGGCGATCAGATCGCTCGTGCCGAAGAAGAGCATCAACGCGGGCACGACGATGATGCCGCCGCCGACGCCGAGCAGGCCCGAGAGGATCCCTGTGACGAGGCCGAGACCCACGAGGCCGAGACCGGCGTACCAGGTCAGCTCGAAGGGGTCGTCGCGCTGCGGCACGACGAGGAAGAGGCTCACGATGACCGCGAGCAGGAACACGGCGAACCCGAGCTGGAGCGCACGCACCGGCACACGGGGAAGCAGCCACGCCCCGATCTGCGCGCCCACGACGGCCCCCGCGGCGAGGATGAGGGCCTGCAGCCACGCGACGTCGCCCGACAGCCCGTACGACGCCACCCCGACCGTCGCGATCGGCACGATCGCCGCGAGCGAGGTGCCGGCGGCGAGACGCTGCGGATAGGCCAGCAGCAGCACGAGCAGGGGGACGATGACGACACCGCCGCCGACGCCGAACATGCCGGAGAGCAGTCCCGCGAACAGGCCGATGCCCACGTGGAGCAGGACACGCGACGGGTTCCATGCCTTCTCCGTCGGCTCTGCGCCTGACTCGCCCATGCTCCGCCCTCCTGTGTTCCGTTCGGAGCACAAGATGTCACCCTATCGGAGGGTCGGATGCCTCTCCGTCACGCGTGCGGGGACGAGCGGCGGGTGCGCCGTACCGCTCCACGAGCGTGTGCAGCTGGGTCGCCACGGCGTTCACCTGGGCTTTCGTAGCGGGCTGCTCCTCCTCGTGCCCGGCCGCCGCGCGCTCGAGCACCCACGACGACAGGGTGGCCGTGACGGTGCCGACGACGGCCACACCGCCCACCATCAGTCCCACGGCGACGAACCGCCCCGGCACCGTGACGGGGGTGTAATCGCCGTAGCCGACGGTCGTGATCGTCACGAAGGCCCACCAGATGGCGTCGCCGAAGCTCGTGATGTTGGCGTCGGGTGAGAGTCGCTCGGCCTCGAGCACCGTCAACGCGGCGAGGTAGATGAGCATGAACGCCGCCGACGCGCCGTAGATCATGATCCGGCTGCGCAGGGCCGCTCCCGCGGTGCGCTGCAGCACGTGCACGAGCGTGAACACCCGCAGCAGACGCAGGGGACGCAGCGCCGGCACCACGACGATCACGAGGTCGAACAGATGGCGCACGAACCACTTCGCCTTGTGGGGCGCGAGCGCGAGCCGCACGAGGTAGTCGACGAGGAAGATGAGCCACGTCACGAGGATGACGCTCTCGGTGACGAGGCGCGGCGTGCCGTGCAGCTCGGCGATGACCTGCCACGAGTAGGCGACGATGAACAGGAGCGCGGCGACGATCAGCGGCCAGTTCGTCAGCTGCTGCCAGCGCTCCTCGGTCATGGTCGGAACTCTAGGGCGCGAGCACGATCGACTCGGGTCACCCCGCCGGGGCGATCGGATGCCGTGGAAGGAATTTCTCCACAGATGTCCCCCAAACGGTGGACACGACTCCGGACCGTCGGCTAGTTTCTAAGAGGACCCGATCTCAACGGTGTGAAGTGGGGACTGACCACCGTGTTCCTTTGCCACGCGCAAGGGACGGTAAAAAGTTTCGGGGGGAAACAGGACAGATCCCTTCGTGTCGACGACTGGGGAAGACGACGACACGAAGGGATCTTCTTGTGCGCCCGGGGCCCTGCAGAAGGGCGTTCACGAGGCGATGAGTCCCGCCACTCACTCCACTGCCGGCATGGGATGCGGGTAGAGCAGCCGCACGACCAGCCATCCGAGCACGCCGCCGATCAGCTGCGCGCCGATGAACGGGAGCACCGCCACCGGCGCAATGCCCGCGAAGGTGTCGCTGAAGGCCCGACCCACGGTGATGGCGGGGTTCGCGAAGCTCGTCGACGAGGTGAAGAAGTAGGCGGCGCCGATGTAGGCGCCCACCGCGGGGGCGGCGAGGTGGGAGCGACCGCTGCGGACGAGCGCGAAGATCACGAGCACGAGTCCGGCTGTCGCGACGACCTCGGCGAGCAGATGCGGGCCGCTCACCCGATCGTTGGTGCCCCATTCCGTCGGCAGCCCGAACATGGCGTTCGCCAGCAGCGCGCCGGCGATGCATCCCGCGATCTGCACCGGCAGGTATGTCGCCACGGCGATCGGTCGCGCCCCGTGCAGGGCGGCGTCGACGAGCGTGACGACGGGATTGAAATGCGCTCCCGAGACAGGCGCCAGCACGACGATGAGCACGCCCAGGCCCAGCGCGGTCGCGAACGCGTTCTCGAACAGCTGCAGGCCGACGTCGTCGGGCGACAGCGAGGCGCCGGCGATGCCCGAGCCGATCACGACGGCGCACAGCAGGGCGCTGCCGAGGAACTCCCCGCCCAGCGCCCGCAGCATCACGGCGCGGTCAGCCACTGCGCCACCTCTTCGAGCGCACCCGGGACCAGGGCATAGAACGCCCACGTGCCACGCTTGGTGCGGGTCAGGAATCCCGCTTCGGTGAGCACCTTCAGATGGTGCGAGACGGTCGGCTGACTCAGTCCCACCGGTTCGAGCAGGTCGCAGACGCATGCCTCTGCCCCCTCCGCCGACGCGACGATGGAGAGCAGCCGCAGGCGCACGGGATCGGCGAGCGCTTTGAGGGTGTGGGCGAGGTCGTCGGCCGCCGCGGCATCCAGCGGCTCTTTCACGAGTCGGGCGCAGCAGGTCGCGTCCGCCACGAGTGGCAGGTTCATCGTGGGCATGCATCGACCCTAGTCGATATTGACAACCGTCGATGGATGGCGCAGGGTGAACGGGGCCGAGAACCGACCACCCCGACGGAGGATGCCGTGACCCTGCTCGATCTGACCCCCCGCACCGAGACGCGCGACCGGCTGACCGGCCTGCCCGTCGCGGTGATCGGCGCGGGCCCCGTGGGGCTCGCCGCCGCCGCGAACCTCATCGAGCGCGGCGAGGACGTCGTCGTCTATGAGAAGGGGTCGGATGCCGCCGCGAGCGTGCGCGCCTGGGGACATATCCGCCTGTTCTCGCCGTGGCGGCATCTCGTCGACCCCGCCGCGCGTCGGCTGCTCGAACGCGAGGGCTGGCGGATGCCACCCGAGGGCGACATCCCCGACGGGCGCGCACTCGTCGAGCTCTACCTCGCTCCCCTGGCACGTTCGCGCGCTCTCGCGGGCAGCATCCGCACGGGCGTGTCGGTCGAGGCCGTCACCCGTGAAGGCATGGACCGCACGCGCTCGGTGGGGCGCGCTGCCGCGCCGTTCTCCCTGCGCCTGCGCTCCGCCGACGGCGTGGTGTGCGAGACGTCGTCGCGTGCGGTCATCGACGCCTCCGGAACCTACGACTCCCCCAACCCGCTCGGCGCCGGCGGGCTGGAGGCCCTCGGCGTGGAGCACGTGCGAGACCGCATCACGCATGCGCTCCCCGACGTGCACGGCGCGGAGCGCGCTCGGTTCGCGGGCCGGCACACCGTGGTGGTCGGCGCCGGCCACTCCGCGGCGAACACGCTGATCGGCCTTGCCGAGCTCGCCCGTGACGTGGCGGGCACCACGATCACCTGGTTGCTCCGCGGCACGCGCGCCCCCCAGGTCGGGTCCTCCCCCGACGACGAGCTCATCGCCCGCGCGCAGCTGGGTGGGCGCGTGGAGCAGCTCGTCGCGGAGGGCTCGCTCACCGTCGTCGACGGCTTCGCGATCGCACGGGCGGAGCCCCACGGCGACGGCGTGCGCCTGGTCGGACGCAGGCGGGAACGACCGCACAGCGTCGACGCCGACATCGTGGTGGCCGCCACCGGCTTCCGCCCGTCTCTCGGCATGCTGCGCGAGGTGCGCCTCGACCTCGATGACATCGTCGAGGCCCCCCGCCGGCTCGCACCCCTGATCGACCCGAGTCTACACTCCTGCGGCACAGTCGAACCCCACGGCTACCGCGAGCTGCGGCATCCCGACGAGGGCTTCTTCATCGTGGGCATGAAGAGCTACGGACGCGCCCCCACTTTCCTGCTGGCGACGGGCTACGAGCAGGTGCGGTCGGTGACGGCGTGGCTGGCGGGGGATGTGGATGCGGCATCCGCCGTCTCGCTCTCGCTGCCGGCGACGGGGGTGTGCTCGACCGACCTCGGCGGGTCCTGCTGCACCTGAGCGAGGCACACGCAAGGGCCCGGCGGGAGGCAAGTTCCGCCGGGCCCGGTCCGCGGGTGGCTACGAGGCGGGCACCGGCGTGAAGCCCGTTCCGTCGAACTCCTGCACGACGACCTCGCTCATGGCCGGGCGGTCCTCGATCGTGGTGTCGATGACACCGCCCTCGAGGAGGAACGGCGCCTCGAAGTCCTGCACCGAGCGCAGCGCCGTCATGAAGCTCTCGCGCGTGGGCTCCTCCATCTTGGTGAACGCCTCCTCCAGGATCGACGCTCCGATCCAGCTCCAGAGGCACTGCGGAAAGCTCGGCGCTCCCTGCTGGTCCGTGTGCTCCTCGAGCGCGTCGAGGAAGACCTGCCCGTCCTCGCTCTGCATGAAGCTCGGCGATCCCGCAGCCATCGACGACGCCGTGGTGTAGATCGCGGGGAACGTGTCCGCGACCTCCGAGGGCGTCAGCAGAGCGCCCGGGCTCGACGACGTCGAGGGGAGGAACCAGCTCGGGTGCCACCCGACCGAGTCGGCCTGTCGGAGCGAGCCGATCACGAGCGGTGCGAGGGAGGACATGGCGTTGAAGAAGATGTCCGCGTCGGTCGCGGCGAGTTCGGTGATCTGCGCCGAGACGTCGTCGGCCGTCGGCTCGTAGCTCAGCTCCTTGACGACCTCGACGTTGTCGGCGCCCTCGACCGCCCCCAGGAAGCCGTCGACGTAGCCCTGGCCGAAGTCGTCGTTCTGGAAGAGGATCGCCACGCGGTGGTCCTCACCCGATTGCGCCAGCATCTCGCCGAACGCCTCACCCTCCTGCGGATACACCGGAAGGAGGCCGAGCTGCCAGGGGCTCTCCCCGGCGTCGCTGAACAGGGGATCACCGGTCTGGAGCAGCACCTGCGGGAACTCCTCCTCGATCGCCGCCTCGCGCCAGGCCCGGTTGGTGGGCGTTCCGAGACTCAGCGCCGCACCGAAGACGTCGTCGTTGACCATCTGCCCGAAGTTGGCCAGCGCGCGTTGTGGATCGTACGCATCGTTGTACGCCTCGAACTCGACGGTGCGCGTCTTGCCGTCGCCGAAGGTGATGCCGCCCTCGGCGTTGCGCGTCTCGAAGTACGCCACGGCGCCGTCGACGGCGCAGTTGCCGACGCCGGCCGCGTCGCCGGTCAGCGGCGAGGTCGTTCCGAACGTGATGCTGGTGTCGGTGATGCCCGGCGACGACGCGCCGGCCTCTGCCGACGTCTCACCGCCCCTCGCGCACGAAGCGAGAGCGAGTGTGACCACCCCTGCGCTTGCCACGACGGCGAGGAGCCGACGGCCGGATCGAGAAGTCTTCATGGCGACATTGCCTCCTGAGCTCGCGACGACGCCCGCCGGGCGTCTGCATTGATGCGCGGCGGCTGATGCGTCGTCCTCCCGGCTCCCACACTCGAAGCCGGGCCGAATGGACTGTGTCCTCATCCTGAGACGGTGGCGTCTCAACGGTCAAACAGAACAAATCGACGAAGAAACACGGTTCAGGCGCGTTAGAGTCGCCGGCATGACCGAGATGGATCCTTCGCTGAACCAGAGCATCGCCCGGGGTGAGCTGACGTTCCGCCAGCTCACCCACTTCGTCGCCGCCGCCGAGGAGGGAACCATCAGCGGCGCGGCGGCGCGACTGCGCTTCTCCCCCTCGGCGCTCTCGGCATCCATCACGGAACTGGAACGCGCACTGGGCGCCGAGCTGTGCGTGCGGCGGCGCGCCCAGGGCGTCTCGCTCACCCCGACGGGCCGACTCGTGCTCGCCAAGGCGCGCCGGCTGATCGACGACGTCGCCGAACTGAACTACTCGGTGCGCGGCAACGACGCCGGCCTCGTCGGACCGCTCGTCGTCGGATGCTTCGTCACTCTCGCCCCCGCACTGCTGCCCCGGCTTCTCGACGAGTTCGAGGCGCGGCATCCGGGCGTCTCGCTGGACTTCGTCGTCGGGGCGCAGGATGAGCTCTCGGCCGCGCTGCTCTCCGGCGCGATCGACGTCGCGATCATGTACGACATGGGCGGGTCCGAGGGGATCGAGCATTTCGATCTCTACCAGGCCCACGGCTATGCCCTCTTCGGCGAGGGCAATCCCCTGGCCGAACGCGAGACCGTGACCCTCGAAGAGGCGGTGGAACTGCCCCTCGTGCTCTACGACCAGACGCCGAGCACCCGCTACGCCATGAGCATGTTCGAAGCCCGCGGCCTCACCCCCTACATCCGCCACCGCACGCACGCCTTCGAACTGACACGGTCGATCGTCGCACGGTCGGACCGCGCCTACGCGGTGCTCGTGCAGCGACCCGCGAACAAGCTCAGCTACGAGGGGCTCCCGATCATCGAGAAAGAGATCACTCCGACCCCTCCCGCCGTCTCGGTGGTCTTCGCCTGGGCTCACGATGCGGAGCTCTCGCCGCGGGCGCGAGCCCTGGCGGAGTTGATCCGGCAGCAGTATCCCGCTTCCGGCGGCTAGTTGTGCGGTTTTGCTGCGGATAATCCGCAGATTGTTCTGTTTGACCGCACATAGGGCTGACCAGAGGATGAAGTCAGGTGCTGACCAATCGATCCGCGGCGAAGAAGCCGCGGGAGAGGTGAACTGACATGAATCTTCCGACAATGGATGCCGCGCCCCTCACGGATGCTCGCCCGGCGCCCTCGCCCACGCTGACGGCGGACGACGTCGTCGCCTCGGCCGAGGCACTGATCCCCGCGCTCCGGGAGCGGGCCGCAGAGGTGGACCGCGAGCGCCGCATCCCCCTCGAGACGTATCGACAGCTCGGCGACGCCGGCCTCTTCCACGTGCTCAAGCCGAAGAAGTACGGCGGCCTCGAGTTGAGCGAGCACGAGCACGCTCGCATCGCGATGGCACTTGCCCGCGGATGCGCGTCGACCGCCTGGGTCTTCTCGATCCTCAGCTCGGACAACATGGCGATCCTGGCGTACCCCGAGCAGGTGCAGGACGAGATCTGGGGCCGCAACACGTACGCCACGCTCGCGGGGAACACCAATCTGAACCCGAAGGCGGTCGCGAAGCGGGTGCCCGGCGGATACCGGCTCACGGGACAGTGGGGCTTCTGCAGCGGCTCGGACTTCTCGGAGTGGCTGATCTTCAACGCGCCCGTGGGCGACGAAGGCGAGGGCCACATGTTCATCGTTCCGCACGAGGATGCCGAGACGGTGGACGACTGGTTCCCCACCGGCATGCGCGGAACCGGGAGCCGCTCGATGGCGGTTCACGACGTCTTCGTGCCGGATCATCGCGTGCAGGCCACAAAGGACACCGTCCAGAAGCTGCAGGAGCGTCGCTCGCTGCATCCGACGTTCGACACGATGTATGCGACCTGGCCGTCGCACGGCCGCTTTCCCTTCGCCTCCTGCGCCGTCGGGGCGGCGTGGGGCGCCGCAGAGCATTTCGCCGAGACCGTCGGGTCCTCGACGCGGGTGGCGAATGCGCTCGGCGGCGCCGTGCGGCTCGCCGACCAGGACTACGTGGCGACCGAGTTCGCCCAGGCGCAGGGCGACATCGCCATGGCCGCCCACCTGGTCGAACGGCGCAGCCACGAGGCATCGCAGCGCGCCCGGGCCCGTATCGCCGCGACCGAAGCGGATACGGCCCGCGAGGCGCGCGACAACGCGCTCGTCACCCGCACCGCGCTTCGCGCGGTCGGTCAGATCTTCTCGCTCGTCGGTGCGAGAGCGGGCAGCGCGGACCACCCGGTCTCACGCGCCAAGCGCGACGTCGAGATGGTCTCGCATCACGTGACCCTCAACTGGCGACAGTCGTCCGTGCGCTACCTGGCGGCGATCGCATGATCACGCCCGACGAGTTCAAAGCCGCCTTCCGCCTGCACCCCGCCGGAGTCGCGCTGATCACGGCCGATCCGAGCGGCACCCCGATCGCGCTGACGGCCTCTTCGGTGTCGGCCGTGAGCGCCGACCCGCCACTGGTGATGTTCTCGGTCTCGGTGCAGAGCTCGAGCGCGGAGGTGCTGCGCCGGGCCGAGACCGTCGTCATCCACCTTCTCGCCTCGCACAACGTCGATCTCGCCGTGCTCGGCGCGACGAGCGGCGTCGATCGGTTCGCCGACACCGGTCGCTGGAGCAGGCTCTCGACGGGCGAGCCCGTCTTCGACGACGCGCATACGTGGCTTCGCGCACAGGTCCTGCATCGCATCGACGCCGGGGGGTCGACCGTGTTCGTGTGCACCGGCATCCAAGCCCGCCTCGCCGAGACGGCGTCGACCGACGGGCTGGTGTACCGCAACCGCACATGGCACCGCGTGGGCGCTGACTCGGTCGTGGAGTTGCCTCAGCTCGTCGCCGGCTGAAAGAGGCCCCGCCGGGCTCCTCAGCCGACGCCCGCGCCGGTGCGTTCCTCGTCGGCGGGGGCGTGAGAGAGCGACAGCCCATTCCCCCGGCGACGGAACAGCAGCGCCGAGATGACCGCGCCCACCGCGAAGAACCCGGCGCCCCACCAGTAGGCGGTCGCGTAGCTGGCCAGGGCGGCATCCACCGCGACATCCGGGGTCGCGGCGGGGTGCCCGGCCAGGTAGTCGGCGGCGGCCGTGGCCGCGAGCGTGTTCAGCAGCGCGGTGCCGATCGAGCCACCCACCTGCTGGCTCGTGTTGACGGTCGCCGAGGCGACGCCCGCAAAGCGACGGTCGACGCCGAGCGTGGCGGTCTGCATCGACGCCGGCATGATCGTGCCCATCGCGAAGCCCATGACCATCAGGGGCGGCAGGATGCTGGCCGCATAGGTGCTGCTGGAACCGAGGAATGTGAGCCAGATCATCCCGATCACCCCGAGGGTCATGCCGATCGGCACGAGCACCTTGGGACCGAACCGGGGCACGAAGATGTTCGTGCCGAGCTGCGCGGCGAGCACCAGCATCCCGATCATCGGCAGGAACGACAAGCCGGTCTGGATCGGCGAGTACTCCAACGTCGTCTGCAGGTAGTAGGTGACGAACAGAAAGACCCCGAACATGCCGGCGCCGGCGACCATGACCGACAGGTAAGCGGCGCCTCGGTTGCGATCGAGCACGATCGACAGCGGCAGGAGCGGATGCGCCCCGCGGCGCTGCCACAGCACGAAGGCGACGAGCAGCACGACGGCCGCGGCCAGCATCCCCCATGTCAGGGGCGAGCCCCACCCGTCGGATTCGGCGTGCGAGAACCCGTACACCAGGCCGAAGAGTCCACCCGAGACGAGCACCGTACCCGGCACGTCCAGACGGGGGCGGGGTCCGCTGCGGGCGATCCGCGGGATGTAGCGGAGGGCGCCCACGAGGGCGAAGCCGGCGATGAAGACGTTGATGTAGAGAACCCAGCGCCAGTCCAGCGCCTCGGTCAGGATGCCGCCCAGCAGCAGGCCGACGGCGCCCCCCGCGCCGGCGATCGCACCGAAGACGCCGAACGCACGCGCCCGCTCCTTCGGCACGGTGAACGTCGTGGTCAGCACGGCGAGGGCCGTGGGGGCGAGAAGGGCACCGAAGACGCCCTGCAGAGCGCGCGCCGCCACCAGCAGTTCGAAGGTGCCCGCCGCGCCGCCCAGCGCCGATGCGAGCGCGAACCCGATCAGGCCGATGATGAACGTGCGCTTGCGGCCCATCAGGTCCGACAGCCGTCCGCCGAGCAGCAGCAGGCTGCCGAACGCCAGCGAGTATGCCGTGATGATCCACTGGCGCTGCCCATCCGAGAAGCCCAGGTCGGCCTGCGCGGACGGCAGGGCGACGTTCACCACGGTTGCGTCGAGCACGACCATCAACTGGGCGAGGCCGACCACGACGAGGGTCAGCCAGTGCCCGCGATTGGTCGGGGTAGGAGCGGTAGAAGGCATGCCCGCCACCCTATACGGTAATATCTAGTTCCGGATCTTGCGGGTTCAGTAATTCACCCCCGCGGTAGTCTGACGACGAACAGAAGGAACGGTGCGATGACGCAGGCCGACCCCGCCGACACGAAGCCCCCGCTCGGGCGTCGGCGCGACCACACGCGTGATCCCGAGATCCTCGATGCTGCGCTCGACGTGCTCGCCGAGACCGGCTACGACGGCATGACCATCGACATGGTCGCCGCACGTGCGAAGGCCGGAAAGGCGACTCTCTACCGGCGCTGGTCATCCAAGCCGGAACTTGTGCTCGACGCGGTCGCGTGCATGAAGTCGAAGGACATCGACCTCTCCTCCCCGCCAGACACGGGAACGCTCCGCGGCGACCTCGTCGCGATGGTGACGTCGCCGACGATCCAGGAGAGCGAACGCAAGCTCAAGGTGATGGTGGGCATCGTGTCGATGATCGCCCGCGATCCAGAGCTCGCCGTCGCCGCACGCGAGGCCCTGATCGAACCGCGCGCCGCCGCCAACCGCATCGTGTTCCGGCGCGCCATGGAGCGCGGCGAGATTTCGGCGGACTGCGACGTCGAGATGCTGTGCACGATCAGCCCCGCGATGATCGCCCATCGTGTGCTCATGCTCCGTCAGCCGGTCGACCGGGATTTCATGATCGGCATCATCGACCGCATCGTTCTGCCGGCCGCCGGATTGTCACCCGCGGCATAGCCGTCGTTCACCCTCGACGGGCGCAGATCACCCTCGGCATAGCCGACGATCACTGCTAGCTTCTTGTGTCAAGCCCCTTGACACTCAGGAAACACGGACTTTCGACGTCTTACGGTCTATGGGTCCCTCCCCCAGGATTCTGACGAAAGACTTCCCCCCTCCTCATGAAATCCCCCCTTTTCCTGACCCGTTCCATGAAGAATGCGCTCGCGGCATCCGCTACGGCGGCCTTGCTCGTCGGCGCACTCGTGACCCCCGCCGCCGCGAGCACCGCCGCGGCTGCATCGACAAGCCCCCTGCCGGCACTCGGGTTCTCGCTGAACGGCGAGGCCCTCTCGGGCCCCGTCTCGCAGGCGCACTACAACACCCTCGCCGACATGTCGCCCAGCACGGAGTGGGCCCGCGTCGGGTTCAACAGCGACGGCAACTGGCGAGAGAACGTCGACAAGTACCTCGGTCCCATCCGCGAGGCGGGGATGAAGGTGCTCCTGCGCGCATCGTTCCGCGGCGCCGTGTACGACAAGCGGGTGTCGTTGAACGCCACGGAGCAGGCGCGCTACGGCGACTTCGTGCGCGACCTCGCCCAGTACGTCAAGACCGAGTACGGCCTCACCGCCGACGACGTCGTCTTCGAGCACCCGAACGAGAGCAACGGCCGCGTCTCGGGCGCCGCCTACGCGGGCGCCGCCAAGAACGCGTACGCGAAGCTCAAGTCCGTCGACCCGGACTACAAGATCATCGGTGCAAGCGAGAACGTCTACGCCTCCAACTGGAAGTCCTGGCTCGAAGACGTCTACGACGCGGGCTACGCGTCGGCATCCGACGGAGTGAGCTTTCACAACTACGACCCGCAGGGCGCCTCGTCGAAGTACGACTTTCTCGAGTCGCTGATGAAGGAGCACGGGCACTGGCCGGCGATGGTGTGGCTGAGCGAGTTCGGCACGACCACGGTTCCGGGCGCGAAGGGCGACGGGTCCGCGAATGCCGGGCTGTCCGCTCAGTCCGAAGCGGGCCAGGCGACGCGAATCACGGGTGTGCTCGAGTTCCTGCGCGACGAGTACCCCTGGATCACGCACACGTTCCTCTACGCAGATGAGGACGTTCCCGCCCGCAAGTCCTCCGATCCGTTCGAGGCCTACTTCGGCATCTTCGCGAACGACTCGAACGGCACCGTGACACGGGAGAAGCCTGCCGTGCAGGCGATCCGCGACCTGTACGCGGGCGCCGGGGACCGTGAGACGGCGGTCGAGGCCCCCTCGGAACCGGCAACGCCCGCACCGGCGCCTTCTCCGACCGAGTCGGCTCCGAGCGAGACGTCGAGCCCGGAGCAGGGTGAACTGCAGCAGCTGGCGAGCTTTCCGCTGACCAGCGCGCAGCCCTCGGCTGTCGCTGAGGGCATGAACGCGACGCCGATCACCGGAGTCGGGTTCCGATCGGGCCCTCGCTACGACGACTTCTCCCCTGCGTATGGACGCACCGTGCTGCAGACCAACCCGACCAGCACCACGGCGAGCACCAACGCCGCCTACGTCGAGACCGTCCTCACCCCGGATGCCGCCGGCCACACCGTCACCGTGGACTCCATCCACCTCGACGCCGCCCGCGGCGGAGACGCGGAGAACCGCGGGGTGCGGATCGTGGCCGTCGTCGATGGCGTCGCCACCACCCTCGGCACCCAAACCCTCCCCACCCAGCGACCCGAGACGACCGACGTCGACATCACCGGACTCGCCCTCGAGGGAGAGGAGATCGCCATCCGCATCTACCCCTACTCCCCGGTGAGCACCGCCACGGTCGAGATGACAGATCTCCGCATCCACGGTCGCATCGCGTCCTGAGTCCTGCGCCGACGACGCCACGAAGCCCTCTCCCCGCTGCGGTGGGGAGAGGGCTTCGTCGTCGACGGCGCCCCCGGCAGCGCGACGAGCAACCCGGCGCCGCGTAGCCTGGCGGGTATGGACCCGTTCGACCACGACGCGCAGCCCATCTGCCCCGCGTGCGGCGTGACGACGCAGCCCGGCGAAGGTGCGGATGAGTGCTGGGAGTGCGGCTATCTGATCGAGTCGGATGCGGGCGAAGACCCCGATCACGGGTAGGACTCAGAGCGCAGCATTGCCGAGCATGACAGCCCTGATCGCGGTGCAGACACCGATAGCAGATGTCTGCTTCGGCGAGTATGTTGATCTGCATGCGCACCACACTCAACCTCTCCGACGCCCTCGCGAGTGCGGCGAAAGAACGCGCGGCGGCCGAAGGCCGCAGCTTCACCAGCTTGCTCGAAGAGGCCGTACGCGAGCACCTTGCACGCAATCCTGCCCCGGAGGCCGTTGATCCTCTCCCGACGTACTCGCCTCGCAGGGGCGGACTGCTGGTCGACCTCGACAACAAAGAGGACGTGTGGAGTGCTCTGGATAGGACCGCATGACGCTGATCGTCCCCGACGTCAACGTCCTCATCCACGCGTTCCGCACCGACGTCGCTCAGCACCAGACGTACTTCGCCTGGCTCGACACTGCGCTCCGTACGGGGCAGATCGGCCTCGCCGACACGGTCCTTTCCGGATTCGTGCGCGTCGTGACCCACCCGCGGATCTTCGCCGAGCCGACGCCCGCTGCCGCTGCCCTCGACTTCACGCAAGCGGTTGCGGCCGGGGCGGGTGCGGTCTGGCTTCACCATGGCCCTGAGCCGTGGCGGCGATTCGACGCCCTCACGCGTGCGGACTCCGGCGTGCGCGCAAATCTCGTACCCGACGCGCATATCGCGGCTCTGTGCCTCAGCAACGGCGCACACCTGGCGACCCGCGACCGCGGCTTCGCCCGGTTCGAAGGTCTGCGGTGGTTCGATCCCGCTGCGTAGCTCCCGCGCGAACTACGACAACTCCTGACCGCCTGAACACGCGCACGGCGGCGGATGCCCTAGACCGGGGGTCTAAATCTGTAGCAGGAGCGGGGCTTGAACCCGCGACCTCACGATTATGAGTCGTGCGCTCTCACCAACTGAGCTACCCTGCCATACCGCATCCCGGTCGAGAAGGATGCTGCGAGCCCCGAGTCAGGATTGAACTGACGACCCCTTCCTTACCATGGAAGTGCTCTACCACTGAGCTATCGGGGCGTTGACCCGGCGTCCGGGCAACCCTACGAGGATATCACCGGCATCCGCCCGGCCGAAACCGAACCGATCATCCGCCCGCGTTCTCGCGCAGCCAGACCAGCGGGTCCACGCGCACCTCGTTGACGAACACCTCGAAGTGCAGGTGCGCTCCGTACGACAGGCCGGTGTCACCGGTGTGCCCGAGCACGGTGCCGGCTTCGACCTTGTCGCCCTGGGCGACCTGGAGCGAGCCGTACTCCATGTGCGCGTAATGCGTGGAGAAGACCTCGCCGTCGATCTCGTGGTCGACGATGACGTGCACGCCGTAGACGCCGCCCGCCTCGGTGGCGGTGCGCACGGTGCCCTCGGCGACCGACTGGATCTCGGCGCCGGCGCCGGGCGTGAAGTCCAGTCCGTGGTGGAACGACCCCCAGCGCGGTCCGAAGCCGTCGGTGATCGGCACCCCGACCGAGAACGGCCACTGGATGGGCGAAGACGGGTCGTTCACGAAGAAGTTGGTCTGGTTGGTCACACCACTGGCGGATGCGATGTCCGACAGCGTCGCCGTCGAGTACGTCTCGTCGCGGTGCAGTTCGGCGTTGGCATCGGCCGGAGCGACGTAGGCCTGGATCTCGCCGGCCGCGGCATCGGTGGCCTCGTCGGTCGACGTCTGGATGCTGGTGGTGGCGTCGGTCTTGGTCGCCGCTGCAACGGCTTCAGCAGGCGCGCCGGTGGCCACGGTCAGCAGGCCGACCGCACCCATGACGCCGATCGAGAATGTCGCCGCCGCGAGCCGCTTGACCGGGATACGGCGGCGAACCGGCTGCTCGACGCGGCCCGTCGAAGCCGAGCGCACGACCGGCGCCGCCACGATGGGGTTCTCTCCCGTGAAGCTGAAGGCACGGATGGCGGCCTCGAACGCGTCGTCTGAGAGGGCCTGCGCGTCGGCATCCGATTCGAGCGGCGCATCAGGGGCAACAGGGACCGCGACGCGGAACGGGTCATCCGCACGTGGCGATTCGACACGTGGGGATTCGACACGTGGGGATTCGACACGTGGCGACGCCTCCGGTGCGGCACGCAGGGGCTCTTCGGACACCGCGGATGACGCCACAGCGGCATCCGACGCGATCCGCGCCCGCGACGAACGCAGCTGCCGACGCGTGGGAGCCGCCTCGACCGGCGCGGGCTGCGTCGCCGTCTCGATCTGCCGCCGCTGCGCACGCGTGATCCCGGAAGGGGTCGCCGGCGTGACAGGGGGCGTATCGGCGAGGGTGCGGCGGGCACGGCGGGTCAGGCCGGTGTTCACCGAAGAGTCGTCGGGCAAGTGGCGAAACTCTCGTCGGGCGCGCGGGACGTGCGGCGCAGACGTACGGGGGGCTGCCCGTTATCACCGATGGGCCGGAGATAACGAATAGGTAAACACTAGCCCGAGCGTCCTGAGAATGCCATGTATGCGCGCGGATGTGTCACGAGGTGAGCACGGCGTCGAGCGCGTCGAACAGCCGGGGCGCCGCGGCGATCACGAGCCCCCGCCCGAGGGCCGCGCCACCGGCCCCGGCGAAGCGTCCGCCGGCCTCCTCCACGAGCAGCCCTCCCGCCGCCATGTCCCAGGGCCACAGTCCCCGCTCGTAGTAGGCATCGACGCGGCCCGCGGCCACGGCTGCCAGGTCGAGCGAGGCAGCACCCATGCGGCGGATGTCGCGCGCCATCGGCAGCACACGTGCGAGAACGGCAAGCTGCGCGGCGCGTTCGTCCGGATCGTAAGAGAATCCCGTGGCGATGAGCGCTCCCGCATCCGCCGGTTCTGCGTTGACCGCGAGCCGCCGGCCCCCGAGGTGGGCTCCCCCGTCTTTCACCGCACGGAAGGTCTCGCCGGTCGCCGGGTTGTGCACCACGCCGGCGAGCGCCGTCCACGCCGCCGGCTCGGGCGCCCCCTCGACGACGCCGATCGAGATCGCATACCCGGGGATGCCGTACGCGTAGTTGACCGTGCCATCGATCGGGTCGACGACCCATGTGAGGCCCGTGCTGCCGGCGGCCGCACCCGACTCCTCCCCCAGAAAGCCGTCGCCCGGGCGTTCGACCTCGAGGCGGTCTCGAATGAGACGCTCGACCTCTCGGTCGGCCTCGGTGACGATATCGGCCAGCGTGGACTTGGTCGCGGCGATCGAGACCCCCTCGTCGCGTCGTCGCCGCGCGAGGTCACCCGCCTCGCGAGCGATGTCGACGGCCAGGTCACTCAGATCGGTTTCTCGGCTCACCCGTCCACGCTACGCCGGTTGCGAGAAAAGAATTGGCCCCCTCGGGCGGCTCAGTGGGGACTGAGCGACTCGAGGGGGCCCTGGCATCCTCCCGCGCCGAACGCGACACCGCTTGGGGATCCGGTGCGCCCACCGCTGGGGACGGTGGTACGGCGCCTCTGTGGGAGGTGCTGGTTCAACTGTAGCGATCGCGGGCACACGTGTATGTCCCCCTTTTGGGGGACAAAACATCTCATCCTGGCCTCGCGCGATCGCGACGATGATTCAGCATGCGCCCGCCCGTGACGACAGGTCAAGCAAGATGAGAGCTTTCTCACCGTCCATCTTCTGCATGGGCCGAGGCGACGCGCCGGTAGCGTTCGCGGATGCCGGGGCGCGGATCGGGCGCGTGCTCGACGTGCACCGCGATCGGCCAGGCCGGACGCCGGCCGGTCAGGGTCCATGCGGCCTGGCTCGCCGCCCCGAGCGCGACGTATTCCGCGGGCTCGGGCACCACGACAGGCACGTCGAACACCTGCGCCGCGATCGCCGATACCGCCGGGTTGCGCGCCGCGCCGCCGATCAGCAGCACGCGACGGGCCTGCACCCCCTGGGCCCGAATCGCGTCCCACCCGTCCGCCAGCCCGCACAGCATCCCCTCGATCGCCGCGCGGGCGACGCCGGCGCGCGTCGTGGAGGCGAGGGTGAGGCCCGCCAGCGTCGCGGTGGCGTCAGGCAGGTTCGGCGTGCGCTCCCCCTCGAAGTAGGGCACGAGCACGGGGGTGGATGCCGCGGCATCCGCCTCGAGCGCCAACCGCCCGAGCTCGTCGTGGTCCACGCCCAGCAGCCCCGCGACAGCGTCGAGCACCCGCGCCGCGTTGAGGGTCGCCACCAGGGGCAGGAAGCCGCCCGCAGCGTCGGCGAAACCGGCGACCGTTCCCGAGACGTCGGCAACCGGGTCCTCGGTGACGGCGAACACGGTGCCCGACGTGCCGATCGACACGACCACGTCGCCGGCGGCCGCGCCCAGCCCGAGGGCGGCTCCGGCGTTGTCGCCTGCGCCCGGGCCGACGATGGCGCCTTCGGGCGTGTGCCCCGCGGCCTCGCCCGGGCCGAGGACGCGCGGGCGGATGGCATCGTGCCCGAGCGCACGCACGAACAGGTCGACGTCGTATCCGTCGGCGCCCCAGTACGCGGTGCCGCTGGCGTCGGAGCGGTCGGTCGTGAGCTGATCGAGCACGGGTCCGTGCGGCGACTCGTCCGCCGGTCCGTACCCGCGCAGCCGCCACGTCAGCCAGTCGTGTGGAAGCGCGACGGCGGCGACGCGCGCGGCGTGCTCGGGCTCGGCATCCCGCAGCCAGCGCAGCTTGGTCGCGGTGAACGACGCCACCGGCACGACGCCGGTGCGACGCGCGTAGGCGTCGGCCCCCACCTCGTCGATCAGGTCCCGCGCGGCCTGAGCCGAGCGGGTGTCGTTCCACAGCAGCGCGTCTCGGATGACCCGGCCCTCGGCATCCAGCACGACCATGCCGTGCTGCTGCCCCGCGACCGAGACGGCGGCGACGTCGTCGAGCCCTCCGGCATCCGCGAGGGCACCGTTCAGCGCCCGCCACCACGCCGCGGGCGGCACTTCGGTTCCGGGCGGATGCGCGGCCCGCCCCTCGCGCACGAGACGCCCCGTCGCGGCATCCACGATCATGACCTTGCACGACTGGGTCGACGAATCGACCCCCGCGACCAGCGTCACGACGACCCCGCGCTCAGCGTGCGCCGAGCAGGTGCTCGGTGGCCAGCTGCTGCAGACGCACGAAGCCGAAGCCCTTGCCGCCGAAGTAGGCGGCGGGGTCGAAGTCCTCGAACGCCGAGCGGTCGGCGAGCAGGTCGTCGTACGACTCGCCGGCGCCGAGCGTCGGGGTCGACAGTTCGGCGACGCGCGCGTCTTCGAGGGCCTGCTGCACCTCGGGGTCGGCGCGGAACGCCGCGGCCCGCTCCTTGAGCAGCAGGTAGGTGCGCATGTTGGCGGCGGCGGAGTCCCAGACGCCCGACTCGTCTTCGGTGCGGCTGGGCTTGTAGTCGAAGTGGCGGGGACCGTCGTAGGCGGGCCCGCCACCGGGGGCACCGTTCTCGAGCAGGTCGACGAGGGCGAAGGCGTTGTGCAGGTCGCCGTGGCCGAACACCAGGTCCTGGTCGTACTTGATGCCCCGCTGCCCGTTGAGATCGATATGGTAAAGCTTGCCGTGGTACAGCGCCTGGGCGATGCCGGCGGCGAAGTTCAGCCCCGCCATCTGCTCGTGACCGACCTCGGGGTTCACGCCCACGAGCTCCGGGCGCTCCAGCGAGTCGATGAACGCGAGCGCATGGCCCAGAGTCGGCAGCAGGATGTCGCCGCGCGGCTCGTTGGGCTTCGGCTCGATCGCGAAGCGGATGTCGTAGCCCTTGTCGGTGACGTAGTCGCCCAGCAGGTTGACGGCCTCGCGGTAGCGCTCGAGCGCCGCGCGCACGTCCTTCGCCGAGTCGTACTCGGCCCCCTCGCGCCCGCCCCACATGACGAACGTCTTGGCGCCGAGCTCGGCGGCCAGGTCGATGTTGCGCAGCACCTTGCGCAACGCGAAGCGTCGCACGTCGCGGTCGTTCGAGGTGAACCCGCCGTCCTTGAACACGGGGGCACTGAACAGGTTGGTCGTCACCATCGGCACGATCAGGCCCGTGTCGGCGAGGGCGCCCTTGAGGCGGTCGATCTGCTGCTGGCGCTCGGCGTCCGAGGAGCCGAACGCGAACAGGTCGTCGTCGTGGAAGGTCAGGCCGTACGCACCCAGATCGGCGAGCTTCTCGACCGCGTGCACGACGTCGAGTGCGGGGCGCGTCGGACCGCCGAACGGGTCGGCGCCGTTGTAGCCGATGGTCCAGAGGCCGAAAGAGAACTTGTCGGCGGGCGTGGGGGTGGGCATGGTGTCCGGCTCCTCGATGAGATTAAATGTTGCTGGTGACAACCTATCCCACCCGGTCGCATGGCGTCACCCCGTACGCTGGTGCCGTGACCGACCGTGCGACGAGCTTCGAAGCCGTGCGCCGAGCCAACCTCGGCCGCCTGCTGCGTCTCGTGCATCTGGGTGGCCCCCAGTCGCGCGCCCAGCTGACCGCCGCGACGGGGCTGAATCGCTCCACGATCGCGGACCTCGTGGCCGAGCTCGTCGCGCTCGGCGTCGCCACCGAGCTGCCACCGGCGCCGGCGACCCGCGCGGGTCGCCCCTCCCCCGTCGTCGCCGCGCACCGGTCAGTGGTCGCCATCGCCGTCAACCCCGAGGTGGATGCCCTGACGCTGGCGGCCGTGGGCCTGGACGGCTCGATCGTCGCACGGCGACGCATCGAGGTCGATCATCTGCTGACGCCCCACAGCACCGTGCGCATGGTCGCCGGGGCGATCGATGCATGGCGGGCCGACGAGCTGCGCGATGCCCGCATTATGCGACTGGGGTTCGCGGTACCGGGACTCGTGCAGGCCACGGACGGCATGGTGCGCACCGCACCGCATCTTCGCTGGAACGACGAGCCGCTGCGCGAACTCGCCACGGCGGCGACCGGCCTGCCCGCCGTGGTCGGGAACGACGCCTCCCTGGGCGCGATCGCCGAGCACCTCTTCGGAGCCGGTCGGGGCATCGACGACATGGTGTATCTCAACGGCGGGGCGAGCGGCATCGGCGGTGGCGTGATCGTGCACGGGATGCCCGTGGCCGGGCTCTCGGGATACGCGGGCGAATTCGGGCAGAACCGCCCCGGCATCCCCTCGACCGCCGACCGCCGAGCGGGTGATGGCGTGCTCGAGGACGAGGTGAGCCGTGCGCGCCTGCTCGCCGTGGCGCGGCTGACGAGCGCGGACGAGCCGACGCTCGCTGCCGCGTTGGCCGCCAGCGACCTGCCCGATGCCCGCGAGGAGATCGCGCGGCAGCGCCGCATCCTATCCACGGCCCTCGCCAACGCCGTGAACGTGCTGAACCCGCGCCTGATCGTGCTGGGCGGCTTTCTCGCCACGCTCGCCACTTTGGGCGAGGGGGCAGAGGAACAGCTGCTCGCCGCGGTCGCCGCGCAGGCCATGCCGGCCGCGGTCGAGGACCTCGAGATCCGCTCGGCCGCGCTCGGCGAGGACCGCCTGCTGATCGGCGCCGCCGAAGCCGCGTTCGCACAGCTGCTCGATGACCCGGTGGGGTCACTCCGGGCACCGGTCGACCACTGAGCGGTCGTCGGCCGCGGGGCGATGATCGCTCAGCGAACGCCCCGGGCGCTCCTGGCACTCGGCGCTAAAGACGAAAGCCCCGCGTGGGCGAGGCTTTCGACAACCGTTAACCGCGCCATCCTCGTGGAAGACGCCTGGTACTCACCGGGCATGATCCAAGACGCAAGGCCACGTTGTTGGTCGCGTAAACGTGCCCCGCGAGCCCGCCCGTTCCACGTCTGGCGTTCCACGTCACGAAACATGGAATTAATTCCTTGACAACATCCGGTGAGCATGGCGACCCTAAGGTCATGAACATGGAACCCCATGCCACGTCGTATCAGTCGCAAGGACTGGTGCGCGCGCTGCGCATCCTTCGGGCCCTCGGCACATCCGAACGCGCGCTGGGGCTCGCCGACCTTGCGCTCACGCTCTCGCTGCCGAAATCCACGCTCGTACGCCTTCTCGCCGTTCTCGAGGAGCAGGAGTTCGTTTATCGAAGCGGCAACCCTCCGAAATACACCGTCGGTCACGCGGTGATGGAGATCTCGGAGACCTACCGACGCCAGGCAGACACGGCCGAGGTGGCGGCGCCTTACCTACGTGAACTGGCCGCGACAACGGGTCTCACAGCGAACATCGGCGTACTCGAAGGAAGGTGGGTGCTCCACGCGTGCGTCGAAGAGCCCGACCGCGCGCTCAGGTACCGCTCGAGCAACGGCTCACTCGACCACACCTACTGCACCGGCCTCGGCAAGCTCCTGCTCTCACGGATCCCCGCCGAACGCGTCGACGACCACCTGCCGGCCGAACCGCTCGCGGAGTTCACCCCCCACACCATCACCTCGCGCGACGGCCTCAATGCCGAGTTCGACCGCATCCGAGACCAGGGCTACAGCCTCGACGACCAGGAACGCGACCTCGGCGTGATCTGTCTGGCCGTCCCCGTCGACACCGACTCCGATGTCAACGTCGCCGTCAGCGTGTCTGGCCCCGCCGGCGAGCTCTCGCCCGAACGCCGTGAAGGGCTTCTCCCCGCCCTCCGCAGCGTCGCCGACGACCTGGCCGCCAACGGCCGCTTCCTGTCGTCGCTGCGCGCAACCGGAGGGCACCGCAATCGAACTGAGGAGGCCTCATGATCGTCGACGTCCACAGCCACAACCTGCTCCCGGAGCACTGGGGCGACGAGCACCGGAAGAACTGGGAGCCGGCCTACGGCAAGCCCTACCCGCACATCACCCCTGCACAGTACGACGAGGCGATGATCGAAGCCGGTGTCGACGTCGCCATCGTGTTCGGCCTCGCCGCCACCCGTGCGGGCGTGCACACACCCAACAGCTTTGTCGCCGACTACTGCGCGCAACTGACCACGCCGACCATCGCCTTCACCGCACTGGACCCGCTCGACACCGACTGGCGCGAACAGCTCGAAGAGGCCATCTCGCTCGGATTCAAGGGCGTGAAGCTCTATCCGGTGCTCTCGCTCTTCGATCCGCTCTCGCCGGATTTCGGCCCGTTCTACCGCATGTGCGTGCAGCACGGCCTGGCCATCCTCTGGCACATGGGCGCGACCCCGAGCCCGCAGGGCCGCCTGTCGATCAGCCAGCCCCTCGTCGTCGAAGAAGTGGCGCGCCGCCACCCCGGCCTCACCCAGATCATGGCTCACATGGGGCATCCGTGGCAGCGCGACGCCATGGTGGTGCTGCGCAAGCACGCGCGCGTGTTCGCCGACGTCTCGGCAGCCTGGTCGCGCCCCATGGACGGCTTCTTGGCACTCGTCGCCGCACAGGAATGGGGCGTGACCGACAAGCTCCTCTTCGGCAGCGACTTCCCCCTTTGGCGCCCCGCCGCGGCGATGGCAGGGCTCCGAGACATCGCCGGGCTCCGCGCCGGATCGCTCCCTCACGTGCATGACGACACCGTCGAGCAGATCATCCACCGCGACGCGTTGACCCTGCTCGAGCTTGACGACCCTCGCACGACCAGCTGACGACGCGACGTCGACCCGCATACGCATCACCGCACCACCTAAGGAGAACCACCCGTGCCAACCGCGACCGAGGACCTACTCGCCCAGGCCCGCACCTACATCCCCGGCGGAGTGAACTCCGCCACCCGCAGCATCGGCAGCCCGTCCGGCTTCCGCACGGCGAAGGGCTCGCGCCTGGTCGACTTCGACGGGCGCGAATACGTCGACTATCACGCCGCCTTCGGCGCGATCCTGCTCGGCCACTCCGACGACCGGGTGAACGCCGCCGTGCAGCGCTCTCTGGGAGACCTCGATCTCGTCGGGCTCGGTGTCACCGAACTCGAGATCGAGGTCGCCCGGCTCACCGCCGAATTGATCCCCTCGGTGGAAATGTCGATCAGCACCATGAGCGGCACCGAGGCGACGATGCAGGCCGTGCGCCTCTCCCGCGCCATCACCGGTCGCAAATACCTGCTGAAGTTCCAGGGCTGCTTCCACGGATGGCATGACGCCGTCGCCCTCAACGTCGCCTCGTCCGCCGAACGTGCCTACACCCGCGACCCGCTGTCGGCCGGCATCCTCGACGACGCCCTCGACTCGACCCTCGTCGCCGAGTTCAACGACCTCGGCTCGGTGAAGGCGCTCTTCGAGGCCTACCCCGACCAGATCGCGGCGATCATCCTCGAACCGGTGCCTCACAACGTCGGCGCACTCATGCCCGACCAAGCCTTCCTCGAAGGGCTCCGCGACCTCTCCACGCGAGAGGGCAGCATCCTCATCTTCGACGAAGTCATCACCGGCTTCCGCCACGCCCCCGGCGGCTACCAGGAATTGTGCGGCATCACCCCCGACCTCACCAGCTATGGCAAGGGCATGGGCAACGGCTTCGCGGTGGCAGGCATGGGCGGCCGCGCCGACCTCATGTCGCGCTTCAGCTCCGCCGGCGGCGACGTCGTGCTGGCCGGAACCTTCAACGGCAATCCCGTCTCCATGGCCGCCGCCATCGAGACGATGACCCTCATCACCGACCCCGAGGTCGGCTTCCACGCCCACACCGCCCGCCTCGGCGAGCGCATGCGCGAGGGGCTGCGCGAGATCACCGGGCGCCTCGGCATCGCGACAACGATCACGGGGCTCGGGTCGGTGTTCATCTGCTACTTCATGGACGGCCCCGTCAAGGGATACCGCGACCTGCTGCGCAACAACGACACCGCATACGCGACCTTCCACCGCCGCATGACCGACGCCGGGTTCGTGATGTATCCGATGACGCTCAAGCGCAACCACATCTCGGGCGCGCACAGCGACGACGACATCGACCGCACACTCGAGGCCGCCGAAGGTGTGCTCGCCGGCATGCAGAAAGACGGGTTCTTCGCATGAGTCAGCGCGTTCTCGTCGTCGGCGCCGGGGTGATGGGCCACCGCCATGCCAGAGCCGTACGCGCCGCCGGCGACTGCGTGACGGCCGTGGTCGACGCGGACCTCGCCCGCGCCCGCGCACTCGACGAGAACGCGCTCGCCTTCAGCTCGATCGCAGATGCCCTCGAGGGCCACGACGAGATCGATGCCGCGATCATCGCCACCCCCTCTTTCCAGCATCTTGACCAGCTAACGACACTCGCCTCCGCCGGCATCCCGACCCTCGTCGAGAAGCCCCACCGCATCCCCGGGCAGGACCCCGCGGCGCTGCGTGCGGCCGTCGCCGGCGGCGCCGACGTGTTCATCGGGATGTCGACACGGCATTGGCCCGCCTACGTCGCGCTCACACGTTCCGTAGCGTCCGGAGAACTGGGCGAGGTCGTGTCGTACACCGACAGGATGGCGTTCGCCCTTCCCGAGAGCGCCCTTCCGGCGTGGTACTTCGACCGCACGATCAGCGGGGGCGGCGTGCTCGTGACCAACGGCGTCCACTCGCTCGATCGCGCGCGTGCGCTGCTCGGCCCGCTCGCTGAGGTCGAGGCGACGATGCGCCCGATCATCCCCGGCCACCAGATCGAAGACCACGCCCTCGTGCGCTTCCGCGCCGGCGCGACGTCGGGGTCGATCGAGCTGCTGTGGGCGCCGTACCAGCCTCTCGGTGCCGGTCTCATCGTCACCGGCACCCTCGGATCGGCCAGCGTCGGCATGGACGGCGCATGGCAGATCGTTACCGCCGCCGGCGAGCGCTCCGGCGACGCGATCGACATCGACACCGCGCCCTTCGTCGCGCAGTGGCGCGCCTTCCGCTCCGGCGAGACCGGATACGGCATCGACGATCTCGAGCCGACCTTGACCCTCATCGAATCGCTCTACCAGGAGGACACCGATGGCTGAACTGAGCATGATGGTCTACCCCTGGGATCTCCAGGCCGACGGCCCGGAGCGGGTCGTCGATCAGGTCGCCGAGCGCGGCGTCACCCGCCTGCAGATCGCCACCGCCTACCACTCCGCCGAGGTGCTCGCGCCGCGCCGCACCGCACGGGTCTCGACGGTCGCCGAGGCGAACCGCACCCATCTGCCCCTGCCTGCCGACGCCTTCAGCGGGCTCCGCGTGCCGCCGTCGTCGATCGCGCAGCACGATCCCGATCTCTACCCGCGCTTCAAGCGCGCCGCCGACGCGGCCGGCGTCGCCGTCGACGGCTGGGCCATCGCCTTCCACAACACCGACCTCGCCACCGCGCACCCCGAAGCGGCGATCGAGAACTGCTTCGGCGACCACTTCACGCACGGACTGTGCCCCTCGAGTCCCGCCGCCCGCGCCTACGCGATCGAGCTGCTCGATGCCGTCAGCGCGACGAACCTGTTCGAGCGCGTTCTTGTGGAGAGCCTGTCGTACCTGCTCGTCGGCCACGGACATCCCCACGAACTCTGGGGAGCCCGCCTCGACGCCACGACCCGCTACCTGCTCTCGCTCTGCTTCTGCGCGTCGTGCGTCGCCCGAGCCAACGACGCCGGCATCGACGCGGAGCGCCTGCGGGATCAGATCAAGACGGAACTGCACCGCACCTGGAACGTCGAGCACCCCGCCGGCCGCGACGACGACACAGTCGCCGCCCTCGCGTCGCTGCACATGGCCTGGCCCGACCTGGCGGCCTACACCCGCATGCGCATGGACACCGTCACGGGCCTCGTCATCGACGCCGCCGCCGCAGTGCGCCGCCACGGCGCGCAGCTCGACGTCAGCGCCGCGGTGTGGGGCCGCCCCGCCCCCACCAACTGGCTGGAAGGCGTCGACATCGCCGCCACCCTCGCCCACTCCGACGGCTTCGTGCTCGAGAGCTACTTCCCCACCGCCGGGGAGGTCGCCGCAGAGATCGACCACACACTCGCCGTCCGTGGTCTCAGCGGTACCGACGCCACCCCCCTCATTGTGGCGCTGACGGTCTGGCCCAGCCTCTCCCCCACCCGAGCGGACTTCCTCGCAAAGGTCGAAGCGGTGCTCGCGACCGGAGTGGACCGCCTGGCCCTTTACAACTATGGCACCGCCACCGCCCCGTCGTTCGAATGGGTGCGCGCAGCCGCCGAGCGGATGGGGACGCTGCGATGACCCGCATCGAAGACCTCGACACTCCGGTGCTCGTGATCGACCGGTCGCGCATGGACGCGAACATCCAGGCGATGGCCGAGCGGATGCGCACCGCCGGGATCGCGCTGCGCCCGCACTTCAAGACCTCCAAGATGATCGAGGTGGCTAAGCGCCAGCACGACGCCGGCGCGGTCGGCTTCACCTGCGCGACCCTTAACGAGGTCGAGGCGCTCCTCGACGCCGGCTTCGACGACCTCTTCTGGGCACACGCCCCCGCCACGCCGGCCAAGCGGCGCCGCATCATCGACGCCAACCGCCGCGCCCGCGTCATCGTGGGCCTGGATTCCACCGAACTGGTCGAGCTGCTCGCCGCCGAAGCGGACACCGCGGGGGTCACGGTGCCGGTGCGCGTCGAGGTCGACACCGGACTGCGACGCACCGGCGTGACCGGAGACCAGGCCGTCGCGGTCGCGCGCGCCGTCGCCACGCTTCCGGGAGTCCACCTCGACGGCATCTACATGCACGAAGGCCAGCTCGCCTCGATGCGCGGCGAACGCGACGCGCTGCGCGACGCCGGGCGAGCGGCGAGCACCGCGCTCGTGACCGTCGCGGAAACCATCCGCGACGCCGGCATCGACGTGCCGACCGTCTCGGTCGGCTCGACCCCCGGATGGGACTCGGCCCCGTTCGTCGACGGCGTCACGGAGGCGCGCCCCGGCACCTATGTGTTCTTCGACGCCAACCAGTGGCGGCTGGGATCGACCAGCCTCGACCGGTGCGCGCTGCACCTGCACACCACCGTCATCAGCACGGTGCGCCTGCAGGAGGCCGCGATCGACGCCGGCATCAAAGCCCTCAGCTCCGACGGGTCCAATCGCGACAACACCTTCGGCGTCGTCGTCGACGATGCCGGCACCCCCGTGGCAGAGCTCGACTTCACGCGGGCCTACGAAGAACACGGCGTGCTAGACGGGCCCGCCGCAGACACGATGCGCGTCGGCGAGCGACTGCGCATCCTGCCCAATCACGCGTGCGGCGTCGTCAACATGTGGAGCCGCGTCGCCATCGTCGACGACACCGACGTCGTCGACCTGTGGAACCCCGTGGCCCGGTATTAAGCGCAAACCACATGCCGAACCACCCCTCCCCTGCACCATCCCTCAAACAGAAAGAGGTCTCGTACCATGCGAAAGAGTAACCGACCCTGGGGTGCCGCCGTGTCGGCGGTCGCCGCGGGTTCACTGCTGCTCGGTGGCTGCGCCGCCGGCTCGACAGACAGCGACGACAACACGTCGGCCGACGTCTCCGACGAACTCGTCGTCGCCCTCGCGGGTGACATCGACAACTTCGACCCGCACACCAACCAGCTGATCATCTACGAATACGCCATCCGTGAGCTGGTTTTCAGCAGTCTCGTCGACTACGACGTGGATCTGAACCTCCAAGGAGACCTGGCGACCGAGTTCGAGGCGAACGAAGACGCCACGGTCTTCACCTTCACCCTCGATCCCGACGCCGTCTTCCACGACGGAACCCCTGTCGACGCCGCCGCGGTCATCGAGTCGCTCGAGCGCGCCGCCGACGGCACGGATTCGATCTGGTCGGGCCGCCTCGCCGATGTGCAGTCGTACGACAGCCCCGACGACCAGACGGTCGTGATCACGCTGAACTCGCCCAACGCGGCGTTCCTCGCGGGGATCGCCTCCATAGCGGTCATCGCCCCCGAGGGTTTCGAGGACGCCTCGAGCGCCCCCGTCGGCTCCGGCCCCTACGAATTCGTCAGCTGGTCGGCCAACGACGAGATCGTGCTCGAGCGCTTCGACGATTACTTCGGCGACCCTGCGGCGACCGAGTCGATCGTGTACAAGCCGGTCGCCGACCAGCAGGTGGCGCTGAACGGCCTGTACAGCGGCGACATCGACATCGTCAGCGCGGTCACCTCGGCCACCGTCGAGCAGGTCGACACCGACCGCGCCGAGATCGTCGAGCCGTCGGCGAGCAACAGCCTCTCGCTCATCGAGTTCAACGCCTCGGGCACCCTGAGCGACGAGCGGGTGCGCCAGGCGCTCGCGATGGCCCTCGACAAGGAGTCGATCCGCGACATCGCCTACGGCGGTGACGGCTCCATCCAGTGGAGCCCGATCCCTGAATCCAGCTGGGCCTACGCTGAGCAGGAGGGCTACAGCTACGACCTCGACGCCGCCGCCGCACTGCTGGAGGAGGCGGGGGTGAGCGACCTGAGCTTCACGCTCGAGATCCCCAGCGGCTTCCCCGACGCCGAGCAGATTGCACGTGTGTGGCAGGCCTCGCTGGCCGAGATCGGCGTCACGCTCAACCCGAACGTGACAGAACTGTCGGTGTGGCTCGACGCCTACGTGTCGCGCAACTACGACGCCACCTGGAACGTGTTCAACGTGGGCGCCGACCCGAACTCGTTCTTCGACATCATCATGAACCCGCACCTGACCGACGACTACGTCAACCCAGAGGTGTCCGGCCTCGCCGCCGACGCCCTCGCCGTCTCGGACGAATCGGCGCGCGCCGAGATCTACGGCGAGCTGCAGCAGATCCTCGTCGAAGAGCTGCCGGTCATGGCGGTGCAGTTCACGCCGATCTACTCGGTTGCGGCGACCGGAGTCGACGGCTACGCGGTGAACCCGCTCGGTTGGCCGATGCTGACCGACGCGACGGTCGCCGAGTGAATCACGGAGGGAGAGGAAGATGAATCTGGCGCGACGAGCGCTCGTCGAGGCGGGCAAGCTCCTCGTAGTGCTGTGGCTCGTATCGGTGCTCGTCTTCCTCGCCCTCCGGCTCACGCCTGGGGACCCCGCAGTGCTGCTGCTGGGCCCCCAGGCAGGGCGCCCCGACGCGGCCGAGACGCTCGCGCAGCTGCGCCTCGAGATGGGGCTCGACCAGCCATGGCACGTGCAGTACGGGATCTGGCTGACCTCGATGCTCACCGGCGACTTCGGCGAATCCGCCCGCAGCGGTGTCAGCGTCACGACTCTGATCGTGGAGGCCCTTCCCCCCACCCTCTGGCTGATCGCACTCGCCGTGATCATCTCGGTGCCGGTGTCGATCCTCGCCGGAACATGGGCGGCCTACCGCGGCCGCGGATGGTTCCCCAACCTGGTGCGATTCTCCTCCACGATGGGTGTGGCGATCCCCGCCGTCTGGCTCGGGCTCGTGTTCGTCATCGTCTTCGCGGCCAACCTCACCTGGTTCCCGTCCGGCGGCTATGTCGCCCCCACCGACGACCCCCTCGGATTCATCGCGCACTTGGTGCTCCCCGTCGCCACCCTCAGCGTCTTCCTCAGCGGCATCCTCACCCGTTTCGTGTTCGCCGAGGCCACCGACGTGTTCCGCCAGGACTACATGCGCACGGCGCTCGCGGTGGGGCTGCCGACCCGAAAACGCGTCTTCGCGTATGCCGCCCGCAACGCCGTGCTGCCGATGATCACGATCGTGGGGGTGCAGATCGGCGCGCTGATCGGCGGAGCGGTGCTCGTCGAGGCCGTGTTTGGCCTGGGCGGTCTCGGCCAGCTCCTGCTGAGCAGCGTGCTCAACCGCGACTACCTCGTCGTACAGAGCGCCGTGCTGCTGACCACCGTGGTGGTCCTCCTGATCGGCTACGTCGCCGACATCGTCTACCGACTCGTCGACCCGAGGATCTCACGATGAGCGCTTCCACCGAACTCCGCCCGCCCCACCTCCTCCGTCGGTTGGGCACCGCACGCGTGCTGATGCTCGGCGTGGCCACTGTCGCACTGCTGATGGTCGCCTTCCCCGGCCTGTTCACGGCCTACGACCCCGCCGCGGTCGACCCGAGCGCGATCCTCGAGCCGCCCAGCTGGGCCCACCCCCTCGGCACCGACGAAGCCGGCGCCGACATCTGGGCGCGACTCGTCTACGCCACACAACTCGAAGCCCTCATCGCCGGCGGCAGCGTGCTGATCGCCTTGGCGATCGGCATCCCGACCGGGCTCATCGCGGGTACCTCGCGTCGCTTCGTCGACTGGGCCCTGTCGAGCACGGCGGCTGCCACCCTCGCCTTCCCGCTCATCCTGTTCGCGATCCTCATGGTCGCCAGCTTCGGATCGAGCTCGTGGAGTCTCACGCTCATCATCGGATTCCTCTTCTTCCCCCGCGTATTCCTCCTGCTGCGCGCCCAGACCAAAGCGCTGCGTGAGCGCGAGTTCATCACGGCGGCGCGCGTCGTCGGCGCGGGCGGCGCCCGCATGCTCGGGCGCCACATCCTCCCCAACGCGGCCGGGCCGCTTGCGACACTCGTGCCGCAGCTCATGGCCGAGGCCATCCTGATCGAAGCCGGCCTGAGCTATCTCGGACTGGGCGTGCCGCTGCCCGAGGCGACATGGGGAACCATCCTGGAGAACTCCAAGGCCTACTACGTCACCGCCCCCTACTATGCGATCGCCGCGGGCCTGACGATCACCCTCGCCGCCGCCGCCCTCATGTACGCCGGTGAACTCGTCGCCGAATCGAGCAACCCGATGCGGCGTCGGAGGAGCGCATGACCGCGACCGTCCTCACCGGAGCACTCGTCGTCGACGGTACCGGGGCACCCGGGCACCGAGCCGATGTGACCATCGCCGACGGCCGGATCGCCGCCGTCGACGCCCCCGGCACCGCCACCGGCACGACGCGCCACGACCTCGAGGGGCTCGTGCTCACCCCCGGGTTCGTCGACCTGCACGCCCATTCCGACCTCACGCGCTTCGCCTACCCCACCGGCGACACGCGTGTGCTGCAGGGCATCACCACCGAGGTCATCGGCAACTGCGGGCTCAGCCCGGCACCTACCTCGGGCGAGGGCTTCCGCGGCGCGATCGCGACAATCGACGTCGTCCCCTCGGTTCCGCTGTCGTGGGAGAGCCCGGCGGAATACCTCGACGCCCTCGACGGTCTCGCCGCCGCGTGGAACGTCGCCCCGCTCCTCGGCCACGGGTCGGTGCGGCGACGTGTGATGGGCGATGCGACCCACACGGCGACACCGGCCGACCGGGCGGCAATGTCGCGCATCGTCGCCGACGCGCTCGACGCAGGCTACTGGGGGCTGAGCTACGGGCTGATGTACGCGCCCGGGGAGCTCAGCGACCCGACTGAGCTCGAAGCACTCGCCGCCACGGTCGCCGCCGCGGACGCCCTCGTCGCGGTGCACATGCGCGCATACGACGCCGACGGACTCGTCGCCGCCATCGATGAGATCCTCGCCGTCGCCACGACGGCGAGGGCACGGCTGCAGATCTCCCACCTGCGCTCGATCCTCGACCCCGAGGGCGCGGCGCTCGACGCGGCCCTGTCGCGCATCTGCGCGAGCGTCGCCGACGTCGCCGCCGACGCCTACCCCTACCTGGCCGGACACACCACCGCGCTGCAGCTGATGCCTTCCGAGCTGCGGGCACGCGGCACGGCCGAGATCCTCGCCGAGGTGCGCGCCGACCGCGCAGCGCTCGCGGGCGAACTGCGACGCACCGTGCACTTCCCACCCGACGCGATCACCATTGTGCGCGCCGGCGAGGAGCACACGCCCGAACTCGGTCGCACCCTCGAACAGCTCCAAGCCGCCGACCCGCTCGGACGCGACTGGGCGCTCATCCTGCTCGACCTCATCGATGCGCACGACGCCGCCGTCGACGCGATCATCGTCGGAACCCGGCCGGACGACGCGGCCCGCGTGCTCGCCGAGCCCTATGTCTCAGTCGCCTCGGACGGCGTTGCACTCGCACTCGACCACGCGCTCAACCGGCCGCATCCCCGTTCCATCGGCACCTTCCCACACGCGATGCGCGACCTGCTCGACGCCGGGTTCCCGCTCGAAGCGGTGGTGCACAAGATGACCGCGCAGCCCGCGGACCGTCTGGGCCTGACCTCGCGCGGCCGCATCCGCGTCGGCGCACCCGCCGACCTCGTCGCCGTCGATCCGACGACCGTGCGCGACCGCGCCGACTACACCCACCCCCTCGTCGCCCCCGTCGGGATCGACCGGGTGTGGGTGGCCGGCCAGTGCGTGGCCGAGAGCGGCCACGTGACGGGACGCCTACCCGGTGTGCTTCTGAGGAGGACACGATGACCCGACCAGACCTCCTGACGATCGACGATCTCATCATCGACTACGGGCATACGGACAGGAATGCCGTCGACGGCGTCAGCCTCGCCGTGCACGAAGGCGAGACGCTGGGCCTGGTCGGCGAGTCGGGGTCAGGCAAGTCCTCGATCGCCCGCGCCGCGCTCGGACTCACCCCCTACCGAGGATCCATCCGCTTCCAGGGCCAAGACCTCGACACGGCCACCAAGGCGCAGTGGCACGCCACGCGCAGCCGACTGCAGATGATCTTCCAAGACCCATACTCGACTCTCGACCCGCGCATCCGCATCGGCGACCAGATCGCCGAGCCGTTCCTGGTGCACAAGGCCGCCCCGCGCGCAGAGCTTCCCGCCAAGGTGGCCTCGCTGCTCGAGCGGGTCGGGCTCGACCCGGCGATGGCGCGCCGTTACCCGCACGAGTTCTCGGGCGGACAGCGCCAACGCGTCGCCATCGCCCGTGCGATCGCACTGCATCCGACGCTCATCGTCTGCGACGAGCCGACCAGCGCCCTCGACGTGTCGGTGCAGGCGCAAGTGCTTACCCTACTCGAGGAGCTGCAGCGCGAGCAGAACATCGCCTACCTCTTCATCGCCCACAACCTCGGCGTGGTCCGCCGTATCTCGCACCGCGTCGCCGTCATGTACCTCGGCAAGATCATCGAGACCGGCCCCACCGACGAGGTGTTCCGCAACCCCCAGCATCCCTACACGCGGGCGCTGCTGGATGCCGTGCTGGAACCCGACCCCGCCGAGCGCCGCCGCGCCCACCTCGCCCCCTCGGACCTGACGAGTCCGATCGACCTCGCCACCGGCATGAAGGAGAAGTCATGAGCCTGCTGTCGATCGAGAACCTTCGCATCACCTTCGCGGGAGCCACGGCACCATCGGTCGACGGCGTCAGCATCCGAGTCGAGGCGGGCCAGCGCGTCGGGATCATCGGCGAGTCGGGGTCGGGCAAGTCCATCACCGCGATGAGCGTGCTGCGCCTCAACGACGAACGCATCATGCAATACGGCGATGACTCGCGTGTGCTCTTCGACGGCGACGACATGCTCGCCGCCAATGCGGCGATGCTGCGACGCACGCGAGGAGCCGCGGTGTCGATGATCTTCCAAGACCCGATGTCGGTGCTCAACCCGGTCTTCCGGGTGGGACGACAGGTGCTCGACGTCCTGCGCACACACTCCACCGCCACCGTGGCGCAGGCCCGCGATGTCGTGCTGCGCAGCTTCGACGAGGTCGGCATACGCGACGCCGAGCGGGTGTACGACCAGTACCCTCACGAGCTCAGCGGCGGGATGCGTCAGCGCGTCATGATCGCGATGGCCATCGCCGCCCGACCGCGCCTGCTCATCGCCGACGAGGCGACCAGTGCACTCGATGTCACCGTGCAGGCCGCCGTGCTCGACACGCTCGACCGCCTCGCCGAGGAGCGGGGCATGGCCGTTCTCATGATCACCCACGACATGGGCGTCGTCGCGCGCTTCTGCGATGTCGTCACCGTCATGTACCGCGGGTCGGTCGTGGAACACGGTGGGACCGCCGAGATCCTCACCGCCCCGACGCACGAGTACACGCGGCAGCTCCTCGCCGCCGTGCCGCGCCTTCACACCTAGACGTCCCTTCCGCACGACCCACAAATCCAATCCCGACGAAGGAGAACCATGATTCAGTCCGTCTCGACCACCGACGCTCCGCCTCCCGCCGGCCCCTACTCGCAGGGGCTCACCGTCGGCCGCCTCGTCTTCCTCTCGGGACAGGGCCCGTTCGACGAGGACGGCAACCGCGTCGGCGACACCTTCGCCGACCAGGTGCGCCGCACCTTCGAAAACCTCGAGGCGGTCGCGCAGGCCGCCGGCAGCAGCCTGCGGAACGCGGTTCGCTACGGCGTCTATCTGCGTTCTCTCGACGACTTCGCCGAGTTCAACGCGATCGCCGCCGAGTACCTCACCGCGCCGCTCCCCGCCCGCACCACGATCGAAGCCGCCCTGCGCGGATTCGACATCGAGATCGACGCGATCGTCGCGCTGCCGGCCGACGCATGAGGCTCGCCGTCGTCGACGCACGGGCGACCCTGCTCACCGACGCGGGGCCGGTCGACGTCGAACGTGAGAGCGAGGGCCGGTTCCCCTCTGACGTGACGCGGCTCTATGAAAAGTGGGCGGCGTTCCGCGAATGGGCGAGGGGCTACCCGTCGGCCCCGTCCACCGCGCCGCTGCCAGCATCCGCCTTTCTTGGCCCGGTTTCCCCGCGCCCCGCGCAGATCCTCGCCGTCGGCCTCAACTACGTCGATCATGCCGCCGAGTCCGGCTTCGGCGTCCCGGAGGCGCCGATCGTCTTCACCAAGTTCGCATCGTCGATCGCCGGGCCGTTCGACCAGCTCGCCCTCAGCGGCGACAGCGTCGACTGGGAGGTCGAGATGGTGGCTGTGATCGGCATCGGCGGCCGTGCCATCTCGGCCGCCGACGCACTCGATCACGTCGCCGGCTTCACCGTAGGTCAGGACTACTCCGACCGCGAAGTGCAGTTCCTCGGCGCACCGGCACAGTTCTCGTTGGGCAAGTCGTTCCCCGGCTTCGCGCCACTGGGCCCCGTACTGGTCTCACCCGAGGACATGCCCGCCCCCGAGAAGACTGTGCTCGAGTGCATGGTCGACGGCGAAGTGATGCAATCAGCCCCGCTGAGCGATCTGATCTTCCCCGTTCCCGACCTCATCGCCCGCCTCTCGGCCGTGGTGACCCTCACGCCGGGAGACCTGATCTTCACCGGCACCCCGCCGGGGGTCGGGTTCGGCATGTCGCCACGACGCTACCTGCGTCGTGGCGAGGTCGTCCGCGCGTCGATCACCGGGATTGGCGCCATCGAGCAGGTGTGCGCGTAACCCGCGCTGCCGCACACCGGCGGCCGGCCCCGTGGATGACTTCACGGGGCCGGCCGTTTTTCCTGGCCTTCGCGCACGACGACGCGGCGCTTGCGGAAGGCACAAGGGGTGGCAGTCGTTCGCGCAGCTTCACACGATCAGCATCGGGCGGTCGGCCAGGTCGTACTGCTCGCGCGGGCGAAGGTCACGCTTCCTCTCGGGAAGACCGAGGCTGCGGAGCATCGCCCGCGAGCCTGAGCTCACGACGGTTCTCCTCCAGCAGCAGCAGCAGCATTGAATGATCGCCTGACATTGGAGGAACGTCACGCCGCCGGAGTATGCCCCGCTTTTCCTGACACCGGGGCATGACCGGCGTGTCCGGAAAACCGGGTGAGGCTCCATCGATGCCTGCTCGCGGGGGTCGCGTCCTCGGTCGACAACGCGCTGATGGAATCGTTCTGGTCCACGATGCAACGCGAGCTCCTCGACCGGCACCACTGGGAAACCCGATCCGAGCTCGCCTCCGCGATCTTCGAATGGATCGAGGGGTTCTACAACCCCCGCCGACGGCACACCAGCGTCGGCAACCTCAGCCTCGTCGAGTTCAAAGCACTTCACACCGGCATCGAACTCGCGGCATGATCAACACAACAACGGTGTCAGGCAAACCGGGGCAGGCTCCGCCTCACCGAAAGCTGCGCCCGCCGGCGCCCGCACCGACAGCGCCCACTACCGGGTCCGCTATGACCACGTCGGCACGAACGGGAAGATGAGCTTCCGCAGAGCCGACCGCATGCACCACCTCGGCATCGGCTCCGAACACCGCGGCAAACGCGTCCTCGCCCTCGCCCTCGCCGACGACCACACCATCACCGTCATCCACCTCGACACCGGCGAAATCATCGCGACCAACACCATCGACCCCACCCGCACCTACTGGCGCAACACCCAGAAAGAGCCCGGCCGATGGCCGAGCTCTTTCTCCTGATGTCTCCTATGTCGCGACTCATCACAATGGTGGCGAGGGGGTGTCCGAGTTCAGGACATCGTTGACAGCTGCTCGTGCGGGTTTCTGTTCTGATCGTTGACAGCTGAGTCGCGGCATCGTTGACGCTTGCGGCGGGGTGATCGATGACCGGTGAGTCGCGACATCGTTGACGCCGCTTTTCTGCCGACGATGGGGCGTGAAACCGAAGAACCTCGTCATCGTCCGCGCCGTCCGCGACCAAGGCCTCACCCACGCCGAGGCCGCGGCACGGTTCGGTGTCACCCGGCAATGGGTGCACACCCTCGTCACCCGCTACGACGCGGAGGGCCCCGCCGGTGTCGCACCGCGGTCGCGGGCGCCGCGAACCCACCCCGCAACCACACCTCCCACGGTCCGCGCCCGCGTCCTCGACTTGCGGCGCGAGCTCACCAAGCAAGGAGCAGATGCCGGCCCGGCGACTATCGCATGGCACCTCGAGCACGACGGCTACCGTGCCCCATCGACGGCCACGATCCGCCGCATCCTGCACGCCGAGGGCCTGATCACCCCGGCCCCCGAAAAACGCCCCCGCAGCTCCTACATCCGCTTCGAAGCAGACCTGCCCAACGAGTGCTGGCAAGCCGACATCACCCACTGGCATCTCGCCTCCGGCACCCGCGTCGAGATCCTCGACTTCCTCGACGACCACTCCCGATTCCTGCTCGACATCCGCGTCGCAGCGGCATTCACCGGGCCGATGGTCGTCACCGCCATGACCGAACTGATCGCCCAATACGGAGCTCCGACGTCGACACTGACCGACAACGGCCTCGTATTCACCACCCGCCTCGCCCGATTCAAGGGCGCGCGCGGAGGGTTCGAGAAGCTCCTCGCCGCGCACGGCATCACCCAGAAGAACGGCCGCCCCGGCCACCCCCAGACCCAAGGCAAGATCGAACGGTTCCACCAGACCCTGAAACGCTTCCTCGCCGCCCGGCCCCTCCCCGACACCACCGACGACCTCCAGGCGCTGCTGACTGAGTTCCAGACCTGGTACAACACCCGGCGCCCCCACCGATCCGTCGGTCGCAGAACACCCCACCACGCCTACACCGCGCTCCCGAAAGCCACCCCGACCGGCCCTCACCGCTCAGAATGGCGATCCCGCACCGACAAAGTCGACAAGGACGGAAAAGTCACCCTCCGCTACGCCGGCAAACTCCGCCACCTCGGCATCGGCAAAACCCACGCCGGCACAGCCGTGCTCCTTCTCATCCACGACCGAAACGGGCTCATCGCAATCGAGGGTGTAGGTGGGTTCTGAATCCTCCGGACTCGAGGAGTGATCTGGCGATGTAGTTCGTGA